>JBBQIT010000147.1:0-8998 GCA_038325205.1 Bdellovibrionota bacterium | reverse complement strand
CATCGTCCGCGTTTAAATTCACAGGGATGAAGTTGGTTTCAATGGAAGGTTTTCCGCCGTTCAAGGTAAGCGAGTTCGCTGCGATCACTGGAGGTACGGTATCTCTGAGCCAGTTTACGGTGACGGTCTTTTTGTTACCTGCGGCATCCATCTGCGAGGCGGTAAGAACGATCTGTCCGTCAACGTTAGGCGAAAAGGCGTAACTCCAATAGGAGCCGGTACACGCCACGCTGTTCGGATTGAGCACAAGGGCTCCGGCAGGAGTTGCCGCCGAAAGAGCGACCGGCAATCCCGTTTCGCAAGCGCCACCGACGTTAATCGTCGAACCAGCGCTTTGTACGTTGGCAGGGGAAAGGGTTTGAGTAAGATTCGGCGCAACCGTATCCCGAGTCCATGTCGCGGTGACTCGCGTTTTATTGCTGGCGAGATCGACCTGTTCAAAAGCGTAGTTTTGGGCCCCGTCTGCATTGGCCTTCGCTGGGTAAGCCCACTTCTTAGTCGTATCATTACAAGGAACCGTCGTGAGGGCGGTCGTGCTTGCGCCTAAATAGATACTCACTACTAATCCGGGCTCGCACTTCCCACCATAAGGGAGGTCGCTCAGGTTGTTGAGCACGTTAGCCGGGGAAACATCCTGTGTGAAGAGGGGAGCGGTAACGTCTCTTAGCCAGTTTACAACGACTGACTTCGCGTTGCCCGCACCATCAGTTTGGGTGGCCGTAAGGGTTAGTTGTCCCTCGACGTTGGGAATGAAGTTGAAAGTCCAGCGTGCGTTGGCGGCACAAGTGGCGGAATTAGGATTGAGTACGATATTTCCTGCAGGGCCTTTTGCGGAGAGCGCCACGGGCAATCCCACTTCACAGGCACCGCCCACATACAAGATATTAGCGTTGCTCACTACGTTAGGGGCCGCTTTATCTTGAGTAAGATTAGGAGCCGTGACATCGCGGCTCCATCTCGCTGTGACTTGGGTTTTGTTTGTCGCAGTATCGACCTGTTCGAAAATGTAGTTAATCGTTCCTTCGACGGTAGACTGAGCGGTATAGCTCCACGCCTGGTTGACGCAATTGACTTGGGCGGTAGCCGTCGTGCTGGGGGCTAAATAAATGCTTACCTTCACACCCGTTTCGCAAGCGCCGCTATACGGCACCTGATTCAAGTTATTGACGACAATAGCGGGGGATCCGGTCTGAGTGAGCACTGGGGCGACCGTGTCACGTTGCCATTTGGCAGCGAGCTCTGAACGGTTCGAGACCTGATCTTCTTCGGAAAAACGGTAAACGAAAACTCCGTCGACGGTTGAACTTACGGGGAAGTTCCATTTGCTTGCCGCGCAATCTATTTGGCCTTCTTTCGAGTATCCACCGGAGCCATTAGCCTTCTCTACCACAACGGTATAATCCGCTTCGCAGGATCCGCCGTAGGTGACGCCGTTGAGATTATTCAAAACGTCTGCACCGACTAAGTTCTGCGAGAAAATAGGGGCTGTCGATTTGATCTCAAAATTACCGGAAGAGTCCTTAGCCTCATATCCTAGGCTATCGATCGCACGTAAACGAAGGGCACACTTTTTAGCGTCGATCAAGGGAACGGAGAAATTGTAGTCGGTAGCCTCTGGGCCAAGCTCAGCGACCAGTGAGAAGGTAGCGCTGTCATCAGAGCTAAATTCAATGATCTGTTTGCTAACTCCAAGGACAGATTGGGCTTTGGATTGAAAACTGAAATTGATGACGGTGCCGCCCTTCACCATGGAAGGGAGCCCGTGCAATAGAAAGACAGAAGGAGCGGGAAGTTTGCTGAACTGAGAGCTAAGTGTCTCGGTTCCCTTCACGCAACCCACTAAAATTAAACTCAAAGAGAGACAAAAATATAGAGCTTTCGATTTAACCAAGAGTAGCCTCCGAGGCTTTCACGTTCCATTAGAGGCGCGGTGACATAGTAATTAACTATCCAAGTTCTGTGCCGGAGAATGAGATTGGTGCCCACATAGCGAACCAAATCCGCTAACTCCTCAGAAGGCGGACTGATTCGACCGTTGCGAAGGAGTGCTGCCTATCGAGTTGGCGGGCATTACATTCGTCAGCAATTGGCTAAGTTTTTTTCAGGAGGAGAACTCTTTTATACTTTCTTGTGAAATTTCAAAGAGATTCGGCGCCTGTCTCTTGGGCAGGTCGGTTGTTGCTGTTCTATTCGGCTCTCACTCGCTCTCCATGGCTGGAAGTCTCGAACCGGCTCGCCGATTTAAACCTTGAAACCCCAAGCCTTGCCACTTGTTCTTATCCTGGGAAGTAGGATGGTTAGCAGGATGCGCCTCTTTCAGGAATGATCGACATGCCCTTGTACCTTCTTCTCGGAATCGAGAAAGGACGATGAGCAGTTAGCATTTCCTCTTCGTCAGTTCCCGGCATGACAGGGATTCTTAAAGGGGATAATTTCATTTCCCCAGGCACATTTAGCAATTTCAAGATCTTTGCCTCTAGCATCCTTTTTGCCACAATAATTTCGCCCGTCTAATTCACAACTCTCCGCACATATTGCAGATCTCGATATGGCTCTCTCGGGACGAGTATATGCCGTGCCAATCACGACACCGTTCTTATTCTTCGAGTAACAGTTCCGTCCCGTGCGATCCGAGGTAGGTTTGGACGCCGAGCGTGGCGGACAAGAATTCTTGAACGCAACCTTCTGATCTCCCCACTCGCAAATCGCGATCTCAAGGTCTTTGCCCTTGGCGTCTTCCCGACCACAAGACGCCCCCACATTTAAGTCGCATAGTTTCGCGCAATCGGCTGTAGATGAAATAGATTGTACTGCTGAATCGAACCCCGCACCCACCGTCTGTCCGAATCTATTTTTGAAGAAACAGGTTTTGCCCCCTGCGAAACTCTGTGTCGCTAGGGTTAGTGCCAAGATCAATAACACTTTGATATTCACGCCAGCTCCTTGGAACCGAGGAAAGGTATAGACTTCACAGAAGTTTGACGTAAAAACTTAGGTTAGGCAATTTGCTATAAGGAGTGCTTCAGCCTGGAGAAACACCGCCCGACCGTCAGTTTCGAAACTGCGAAAGTCGAGCGGCGCTCCATTTGTGCATTACTTCAGACTAAGCAAAATATGGACCAACCATAGCTGGCACGATCGAGGCTAGGATTCGAGAGACTCGTCTCACTATCGAATCAGATAGTTCGTTTTTGAGAATTTCTGACCGTTTTAGAACGAATCTGTGAAGTTAACCGAACTTCGGTTCGAAGTGATTCCCTTCGAGTATTCCGTCACTCGCTTTTCAAAGAAGTTGGTAAGCGGTTGAACGTCCTGCAATACCATGAACGGGAATGGATTCTTCGCAAAGTACTGCTTCTTAAATCCAAGCTGGGTCAATCGCTGATCCGCTACGAACTTAAGATATTCATTCATTAGCGTGGGAGAGAGCCCCGTCACCCCTTGAGAGAGGCTGTCTTCGCAGAATTCCATTTCCACCCGGAGCGCTTCGTCGATCATAGCAAGTGTTTTGGTTTCAAGTGCGGCATCGAAAAGGTGCGGGTATTCCGCTCGCAGGACATGAACCACCGACATGGCGGCGTCGATATGCATGCTTTCATCCCGAAAGATCCAGTTTGTGGCAGTTGCTAGTCCCGGGAGCAATCCCTTGTTTCTTAGGAAGTAAACATAAGCGAAAGATCCAAAGAAGAACATACCTTCGATGCAAGCGGCAAAACAGATGATGTTCTCAATGAACTGGCGACGCTTCTCATCGTTATCGACAGAATCAATCTTATCGATCGAGTCCATGTACTTGAAACAAAAGTCGGCCTTTCGTTTGATCGAAGGGATCGTTTGATAAGCCGAGAAAGCTTCTTTTCTCTCATTTAAATCGGGAATGTAGTTGTCTACCAAAAGAAGATAAGTCTCCACGTGGAGCATTTCGTCAAACAATTGCTTTCCCAAAAACATTCGAAACTCAGGTGAGTTGATATGTTTATAGAAATTAAGCACTAGGTTGTGGGCGACTAAATTATCTGCCGTGGCGAAGAAAGCGACCAATCGGCGGATCAAATGTCCTTCTTGCGGAGTGATTTTGTCTCGTAAATGCTCAAAGTCCACCGAGAAATCGATTTCTTCTGTAGTCCAAATATTTTTCAGCGAGTCTTTGTAGAGCTGAAAAAATTGCGGGTATTTCATAGGCCGCAACGTGAGGTCGAGTTCGGGATTGAGTAGCATAGTGCAGAGTTCTCCTGACGATATTTTTAAACTAATTCCTGATTACTGGCATGACTCACAAGTCTCTGGATTTTCCAGAGAACAGGCTAGGGCTTCTTCAGTCGTAACGACGGGAGCCGCAACCGGAGTATCAATGACCGTGGTCTTCTTGATTCCTGTGCGAGCTCGGGAACGTAAGTAATACGTGGTCTTTACCCCTTGTTTCCAAGCGTACATGTACATGGAAGATAGTTTTCCGGTGTTCGGATTCTCCATGAACAGATTAAGGGACTGAGACTGGCAAATAAACTTAGATCGCAAGACGGCCATGTCGATCAATTCCTTTTGAGACATTTCCCAAACCGTTTTGTAGAGATCTTTAATCTCCGAAGGAATTTCGGCGATGTCCTGAATGGAACCATCGGCAGCGATGATCTTCGAACGAATTTCAGCGTTCCAGAGGTTACATTTCTTTAAGTCTTCCGTTAAATAACGGTTCACTTGAAGGAACTCACCACTTAAGGTTTCGCGTTTAAAAACGTTCGCAATTTGCGGTTCGATACTCTCATAGCTTCCCATGATGGAAGCTATGGTCGCCGTCGGCGCAATCGCAATGAGAAGACTGTTTCGAATCCCTTTTTCGCGGACTTCATGGGCCAACCGATCCCAATCGAAATTAGTTTCTGGATGAAGCGCTTGAAGGTCTCGAGACAATTGAACTTGAAGTTCTCCCGAAGCATATCGTGAATCTTTGAAATTCGGGAACGAGCCTTCCTTCTGAGCGAGTTCCACACTCGTCTTTACGGCGTGGAAGTAAATCGCTTCTGAAATCTTTGAGGACAAGACTTTTGCTTCAGGGCTTGTGAAGGGCATTCTCAATTTAAAGAACACATCTTGGAGTCCCATGATGCCAAGGCCAATCGGGCGCCATTGCCGGTTGGAAACGTCGGCCTCTTTGGTCGGATAGAAGTTCAAGTCGACCACGCGATCCAAGAACTTCACCGCGGTAGCGGTCACTTTCGCAAGCTTTTCGAAGTCGATTCCTCCAGGAATGACAAAGGCGGCAAGGTTGATGCTACCTAAGTTACAAACCGCGGTTTGTTCTCCGGAGGTCACTTCAAGGATTTCGGTGCAAAGATTTGAGCTATGAATCACGTTTCCAGGACTTGCGGTCTGCGCCGAGCGCAAATTAGCTTTGTCCTTGAAACACATCCAGCCATTACCGGTCTCAGCGAGCGTTTGGATCATGCGCGCGTACAAAGTCCTGGCAGGGACTTGCTTCAAGGCTTTGCCGGCTTGTTCGTAACCTTCGTAATGAGCTTCAAACTCTTTTCCAAACGATTTTAATAACTCAGGGGCATCGCTGGGAGAAAAGAGCGACCATGGGGCGTCCGCTTCCACGCGTTTCATGAAGAGATCAGGAATCCACAACGCTAAGTTCAAATGGTGCGTACGACGTTCATCGGCGCCAGTATTATTTCTAAGATCTAAGAAGGATTCGATGTCAGCATGCCACGGCTCTAAGTAAACCGCAGCCGCGCCTTTTCGCTTTCCACCCTGATTTACCGCATGAACCGACGAATCAAACACCTTCAAAAAGGGGACGATGCCATTACTGAGCCCGTTGGTCCCTTTAATGAGGGCGCCTGAAGCGCGAATCGGTGTCCAATCGATACCAATTCCGCCAGAGAACTTGGAGAGTTTGGCGCAATCGGCAATCGACTTATAAATTCCGTCCAAACTGTCGTCCGCTACCGTCAAAAGGTAGCAAGAGCTCATTTGAGGATGTCGCGTGCCTGAGTTAAAGAGCGTCGGAGTCGCTGGGGTGTAAAGGAACTCACTGACAATCTCATATAGTTCCAAGGTCTCTTGAATATTCTGCGACAAGCCTAGAGCTACGCGCATAAAGAGCCACTGGGGCCGTTCAATAATCTTTCGAGTCTTGGGATGGCGCAATAAATAACGGTCGGCGATAGTCTTAAGGCCGAAATAATCAAAGTGGTCATCTCGTTCATGACGGATCGCGTATTCCATCGCCATGTAATCGCGCGAGGCCAATTCGACGACATTCGAGCTGAGAAGCCCTAGGTCAGCGGCATTCTGGATGTAGTCTCTAAAGACAACATCGCGTCCTACTTCTTTGCGAATGCTATCGGAAAGCATCCGGGCGGCTACTTTGGAGTAGTTGGGCTCTTCGCCCATGAGCATTACTGCGGTTGAGATGGAAAGGTTATCCAGTTCTTCGGTACGACTGCCATCGTGCAGGCCGCTAATCGTCCGTTTGGTGACTTCAATCGCTTCTACGTTCGCTAGCCCACGGCACGCTTTGTTTACGGCGTGCAAAATCTTTTCAATTTTTACTGGTTCTTTTGTGCCGTCTCGTTTGATGACCTGCATTGTCGTCTATCCCCCATTAACCCATTGCGTATAACTGTTCATCATTCTTTACCGAGAAGGGAATAGTACGCCGTCATGTTAATCGACGTCGTCTCCCTCCTAAACCTCGAAGAGCAAAACAACTACTTGGCTTGCCGTGAAGCGATGCGATCGGACTTACGGTACTCCTACCTAGAGACCGTTCACCGTTGCGGGTCAGCGCCGGACTTTCACCGGACTTCAGCCGTCGCTTCAACATTATCAGCTAGGTTTGTTAAAGTACGGGTTACCGTTTCACCTGTCAATTTGATCGGGTAACGCTTGGCGCAGATTTTCTTATAAAAAAAAATCGCCGTCTCATCCGCTCTACTAAAGGCTCTTGCCGTCAAACTTTTTTATTTTTACCGAGTCTAAATTCACGCCTTCAAGACATCTTACATTGATCGCTCTGACGGTCTCGCCCCCTGGTTTTTTCCCAGAGGCAAACGAAGTTACGCCGCAGGTAGAACAGAAGTAATGATGTATCGATTTCTTTCCAAATTGGTAATCTGCGAGGGAGGTTTCCCCCGAAAGCAGTTTGAATTGGTCGTCCGGAGTAAAAGCTAGCAGGGATCCCTTGCGGCTACAGATAGAGCAGTTGCAAGAGATCACTTCTTTACTAAGGTCTAGCTCGGCTTCGTATCGAACTCTTTGGCAGTGACAACTTCCAGTAAACTTCATTCATCCATACTAGGAATTCAGACAATTGTGGTCAAGCCACTGTGTAGTCAAAAGTGATGAATTTTAAAAACCGTCGTTCACAAAAGTTATCAAGCTGTTGGTTTTCGTTTAGTTGACGAGCGGCAAGCTTGTTACGGACTGAAGCACAGGGGGAAAAATGACGAAACTTTCAGTATTGATCGTTGTTATGGGGTACCAAATTTCTGCGTTGGCGAGCTTGCAACCGTTTGACAAAACGGAGATTGGCAAATCTGCGAAAGATGATTCCTGTCTCGCGACCCTGGTTGATGAATTGGGAAATGTCGAGGTACGGTTCGCGCTTTCGGGTGGCAAGATCCAGGACTAATACTTGGGACGCCCTTGTTCCGCTAGATATTCGAGATAGATTTGCTCTACTTTGGCCCTGGCCCAGGGGGTCCTGCGCAAGAAAGTGAGACTGGACTTGATACTGGGGTTGTTCGTAAAGCAGTTAATCTTTACTTCCCCACTCAAGGTCTCCCAGCCGTAGTGCTCGACCAGGGTCGTAAGCAGCTTTTCTAGGGTAACGCCTTCTAAAGGAGGCTTCGGTTTAACTGGACCTGTGGTGCTCATGGTCCGGATACATACCATGTCTTTTGAGTTCGGCCCAGCCTTGGCTGGGTGATAGAATTGGGTAAATGATTGATTCAAGTCAGGTTCCCGCGATGTCTGATGAAGCGCGTGCGGCACAACTTCGTAAATTGATGGATATCGTCATAACCCGACTATCTATCCCTATCTTCGTGTTGCTTTGGCCGGTCGATTACTTCTACGCCCCCGAAGCCAAATGGAAGATGCTGGCGGCAAGACTTACGGCTGTGCCGATAGGTGTTCTTGTATATTGGCTGATGCCTCGTTTGCGGCGTCTGGCCTGGGTTGAAGCCGCTGCCCTATTTCACATGTTTGCTTGTGCTTTAGTCGTCATGGCAATGGGGCATTTCTCGGGACCGGTTAGCTCGCCCTACTACGAAGGCTTAAATCTCATTGCGCTAGCCACCCTCCCTTTTTTGCCGTTGCGTACCATCAACTTGGTCTTGGCGATCTTCATTATTTATTTCCCTTATGTAGTAATGAGCTATGACGTCTGCACGGGGCCTGAGGACTACCGGGCGTTTGCGATCCACTTTGCGATCATGGGATGCACGGTGGCTATCTCTTTGGTCCTGCGATCGATCACCCAACGATTAAGGCAAAACGAACAGGCGGCGGAATTGAGATTAGGGCAGGTCGCCCGCCAAGTGGCGCATGACATTCGCTCTCCGGTGACAGCCCTTCGAATGTCTATCGAAGACCTAACCAATGTTCCTGAAGCGAACCAATCCATCATTCGGGCGGCGCTAAAGCGAATCGAAGATATTTCAAACGACTTACTGAAACGACACGGAGAATTCGCTTCTTCGCCTAGTACTAGTCTTGAAAATCTCTTTCCCCTGCTCGAAAGCATGGTTTCTGAAAAGAAACTTCAGTTTCGTGACCAAACTCAAGTGGCCTTGTCTTTGTCCTGTGCTCCCGGCATCGGTTCCGCTTTTATTGTGCCTCACGATTTTAAACGTGCGCTTTCCAACGTTATTAACAATGCGGCGGAAGCAGTAGAGGGAAAAGGGCACATTCAGATTCGCGCGACTAGCACTGAGAACGAGATCGAAATTTTAGTCCAGGACAGCGGCAAGGGAATTCCAGAATCTAT
>JBBQIT010000146.1:0-9018 GCA_038325205.1 Bdellovibrionota bacterium | reverse complement strand
TTTGTCGATTCCCGAGGGATGCCCCCAGAGCGACGTTCCTTTCTGAAGATAACGATCGAGCTCCTTGGACTCCAATTGGCCGAAGTGTTCCGCTACGGCGTAAAGCGCCGAAGCCGCGTGACCCTTTGAGAAAATAATTTTGTCATCGCCGGTTTGATTTTTTTGGACGCTAAAAAATAAGGAAGCTAATATTTCTACACAAGATAGCGCCGAACCCACATGGGCACTCTTCGCTGAGTTTGACATGCGCAGGATGCGGGTGCGAATCGCACGAAGGTCGTCTGGGGTGATAGATACATTCGGTTTCATTTTCATGCTATGCGGCCCGTTTCATTTGCGACTTTATCCCGTCTTCCAATACTTGAAGCATGTAGTCGGTGTGGACTCGGTCGATCCCGGGGTGCACCCCTATCCAGAAGCAACGTTCCATAATTTCGTCAGTATGATTTAAATTATCCGAGATTCGCATGGTGATGTTTCGGAAGGCAGGTTGCCTCACTAAATTTCCCGCGAAGAGGGGGCGAGTTCCGACTTTATTCTGTTCTAGAAACCTTACCAATGCTCCGCGATCCACATTTGCTTTGGTGAGCATGGGAAATCCAAACCAACTAGGATTGGTTCCTTCCGTAGGCACGATCGGCGAAAGATAGTTCGACAGCAGAGGCGAGGCCGTCACTCCGTCGAAGAGCGCCTTCCAGTTGCGAAGCCGTGCGGCCACAAATTGCGGAAGTTTTTCTAGCTGCGAACACCCCAGTGCCGCTTGGATGTCAGTTGCTTTTAAGTTGAATCCCAACGAAGTATAGATGTATTTGTGGTCATATCCTTGCGGGAGGTCGCCCATTTTCCATCCAAATCGTTTACCGCAAGTGTTGTCGACCCCGGTCTCACACCAACAATCGCGTCCCCAGTCTCGCAAACTTGCTCCCAGTCTTCTTAGTTGGGAATCCGCAGCAATCACCGCACCGCCCTCTCCAGTAGTAATGTGGTGAGCGGGATAAAAACTAGCGGTGGCGTAATGGCCGAAGCTTCCTACCGGACGTTCAGCCTCATTCGTTGATTTGATGGATGCCCCTAAAGCGTCACAGCAATCCTCGATAAGAAATAGTTTCTCTTGGCGGCAAAATTCAGCGATTTTGTCGGCACGGTAGGGATTTCCCAGCGTGTGGGCGAGAATTACCGCGCGCGTCCGTTTGGATTTCGCCTTGAAGATGCTTTCAGGGGTGGCGTTTAATGTTTTAGGATCGATGTCGACAAAAACCGGGATGAATCCGTTTTGTACGATAGGACTGACGGTGGTGGGAAAGCCAGCGGCCACGGTAATGATCTCGTCTCCTGGTTGCAACGGATTGAGATCATAATCCTTAAGAAGCGGAGATCCCAGACAGCCAATAGCTAGCAGATTCGCGCTTGATCCGCTGTTTACGAAAAGGGCATCATACTTTCTCCCAAACCAGGGGGAGAGAGCCTTCTCAAATTGTGCAGTGAATCTTCCGGAGGTTAGCCACAAATCGGCGACCGCCTCTAATAGAGACTCGACGTCCTTTTTATCTAGAGTCTTACGTGAGACAGGAATGTAACTTTTCCCGGCTTTGAACTCTGCGGGGGCGAGTTTTTCTTCAGTTAGGCACGTCGCCAAATCTGCTAGACAGCTTTTTATTTTTTCCATGGAGATAGAGAGAGGGAATGGTTTTTGGGGATTCCTTATTATTGTACGCCAATCCGGTTTGCTCTCGTAGCTTTTCCTATGACCCGAACTAACCGAAAAATTACTTTATTAAAGCAATTAGATAGTCGTTATGGCGCGAAACGCTAATGCGAGGCGGCATATCATCCGATATGAGGGCAAGGAGTAAGCAGTGATCACTCGATCTATCAAAAAGGTACAGCCATCTCAAGTTCCGGTTTTCATTTTGGCGGGGGGGCTGGGGACCAGAATTTCAGAAGAGACCCAACTAAAACCAAAACCTCTGGTTGAGATAGGCGGGCTTCCTATCTTGTTGCACATCATGCGCTTTTACTACTCCTACGGATTTCGAAATTTTATTATTTGTGCCGGGTATCGCGCGTACGAGATAAAAAGATTTTTCCTGGAATATGAATATCGCGTTTGCGATTTGGACCTTAACAGCATTAACGGACAAACCAAAAGAATTCTGCCGGACAAAGGTGCCCCTAGTGTAGAGCAGTGGAGAGTGAGGGTTATCGATTCGGGGGTCGACACGATGACCGGAGCGCGCATTGCCAAGTCTTTTGACAAGATAGGACTGGAAGAACCTTTCGAACATTTCGCGGTAACTTATGGCGATGGCCTTACCGACGCCAATTTACATGCTGAGCTTTTGTTTCATGTGGCTGAGAAGAAAATTGGAACCGTTCTTGGCGTAAAGAATTTAGCGCGTTTTGGAGAGCTTGATATCGCGAACGAAGCGATGGTGAACGGCTTTCTAGAAAAACCAGAATCGCGCCAGGGCTTTGTGAACGGTGGCTTTTTCTTTTTTAAAAGAGATTTTAGAAATTATCTTAGCACCGATAAGAATTTTGTTTTAGAGAAAGACGCGCTTCCGAAGTTAGCGGTAGATGGGCAGTTGAATGTATTTAAGCACCACGGCTTTTGGCAACCTTTGGATACGCTTCGCGATAAGCAGACTTTAGAAACTCTCTGGGCCTCTCCCCGAGCTCCTTGGAAACGTGACGCCGACTTGGCTCCGGACGAGGACTTGGCGCGCACGCCGCTTCGGAGTGTCAAATGACAAAGGTAGTATCTCTGCGGAAGAAAAGTCGGGAAAAGTCCTCTCGGCTTCGGTTTCCCGATCCGGCGTTCTGGTCGCAAAAGCGTGTTTTAGTCACGGGTCACACGGGGTTTAAGGGCTCGTGGCTGGTTGTGGCTCTGAAAAACCTTGGTGCGGATGTACTTGGTTATGCCTTGGCGCCCCCAGATGGCCCTAGTCTATTCACGGCGTTAGATTTGAAACAGCACTGCACTCATGTGATAGGCGACGTCACCGACTGGGAAAAATTTAATAGCGTCGCCAGAGATTATCAGCCCGATGTCGTCATTCACATGGCCGCCCAGGCTTTGGTGAGTCGATCGTATGAAGATCCGAGAGAAACATTCCTAACGAACACCATCGGGAGCAGTAATGTCCTGGAGATCTGTCGTCATCTTCCGTCAGTAAAAGTTCTTCTTAATGTCACGACTGATAAAGTTTACGAGAACTTGGAAACTCGTAGGGCTTTTCGTGAGGAAGACCGACTAGGTGGGCAGGATCCCTATTCCGCCAGTAAAGCGTGCTCGGAGCTCATTACCCAATCTTATTACCGAAGCTTCTTCCAGAAAAGAGATACTGCTATTATTACCGCACGCTGCGGAAATGTATTTGGCGGCGGTGATTGGAACAGAGACCGGATCGTTGCCGATGCGGTCCGCGCATTCTCGGCTAAGCAAAAATTGGAAATTCGCAACCCTGGCGCGGTTCGACCATGGCTGCACGTATTAGATTCGTTACGAGGCTATCTTCTTTGTGTAGAAGACGGCTGGATTCGTCCGCAAGAATTTTCCAGACCCTGGAATTTTGCGCCGACGGGAAATCCGGTCACGGTGAAAAAGTTCGCCGATATGTTGGCCGCTTCGTGGGGGCCGAACGCTTCATTAACGCTCGCTAAAACCACAACCATAAAACGTGAAGCCAATTTTCTTCGCTTGAATGCGGAGGATGCCAAGAAGTCGCTAGGGTGGATACCTGCCTTAAGCCTCGAACAAGGCGTGAAAGCGACTATCGCTTGGTACCAGAAGTTTTATTCCGGCCGTCTCGATTCGGGCGCGCTCTATGAGTTTACTAGAGCCCAGCTAATAGCCCACTGGCGCATAGCCCATGGGGATTGCCGCAAAGCGGTATGACCCTTTCCCAACTGTTAAGCTTCCTCCCCGCTATACCGATGTCTCTCCAGGGGGAACGGCATTGGCCAAAAGTATTAAAAACCGACCTAAGAGCGTGAAACCGCTTTTAATTTCGATTGTAGCCATTGCCTACAACGAAGAGGCAAATCTGCCTGAGTTTTTTGAGCGCGTGAACGCCGCCCTGCCTTCAGAACCGAAATATGAGTTTGAAATCATACTCATCGATAACTGTAGTACCGACGCGACGCGCGAAAAGGCTTTAGCGCTAACGGCTCACGATCCTCGTTGGAAATATATTCGCTTTAGCCGCAATTTTGGCGCGGAAGCCTCTCTTGCCGCTGGATTGCACCATGCTGACGGTGACGCGGTCATTCTACTAATGAGCGATCTTCAAGACCCGCCCGAAAAGATTTCCGAAATGCTTCGTTTGTGGCAAGAGACCGATTCGGACATCGTGTATGGCGTAGTACGCGTTAGAAATGATGAAAATTTCGTAAAATCTTTTGGGGCCAAGGCGGCTTACTGGTTGATTAGGACGCTAAGTGACGTCTCCATTCCAGCGAATGCGACGGACTATCGCCTGCTAACGAAAACCGTCGTTCAACAATTAAGAATTTTTCCGGAGCGAGTTCGCTATTTGCGAGGACTTATTCACTGGCTTGGTTTCAAGCAAACTAGTTTTGAATACGATCGCGCTTCACGGAAGCGCGGAAAATCTTCTGCCAATCTTCTTTTCTGTATTGGATACGCGTTGACGGCCATCACTTCGATGTCAACGAAGCCCTTGCGGCTCGCTTCCCTGCTCGGGGTAACTTTGACCGCGCTCACTTTTCTTGGTGCTGGCATCTATGGCGTTAGCTGGCTTCTTCACTTTTCGGGCTATTGGACCTACGGCGAAATTCCTCAGGGGTGGACTACGATTACTTTGCTCATCATGGGATTTGCCGGCCTCCAATTCTTATTCTTAGGCCTTTTAGGCGAGTATCTCGCACAAGTTTTTCTCGAAGTGAAGGGGCGACCTCGATGGATAGTCGAGGAAGCCGCCCGTATCGAGCAAAGAACAGAAAAAATGGCTCAGGATTTGCCTCTACGTCGTGCCGCTTAAGGGTGTGGGATGAATAAGTTGAATGAAATTATTCAGTCGGATTTGAAGGAGATTACGGACGACTCTTTGCCCTTTGAAGAATTGAGCGGAAGGGTCGTGCTTATCGCCGGCGCGAGCGGTTTTTTGCCTGCCTACATGGTTGAATCTCTTTTGTTCCTAAACCAGACGCGTGATTTGAATATTCACGTTATCGGCCTGGTGCGAGACATGAATCGAGCCGCGGCCCGGTTTAGCCACCACAAGCATAATAAGGATTTAACTTTAGTAAGCTCCAATTTAGAGACCATACCGATACTTCGACGGCAACCTGACTACATCATTCACGCCGCGAGCGCGGCGAGTCCGCTGGCTTACGGAAAAGATCCCGTCGGTACCATTCTCGCCAACACTGTGGGAACCCTAAATCTACTTAAACTGGGACAGCGAGCGAATTCAAAAAAATTCCTCTACTTTAGCTCCTCCGAGGTTTATGGAAAGGTTTCTTCTGAGGTTACTGAGTTACGAGAAAACTGTTACGGAGCGATTGATCCTTTGGATGTGCGAAGTTGCTATTCGGAATCAAAGCGCCTTGGCGAAAATCTTTGCACTGCTTGGTGGAGGCAATTCGGTCTGCCCTCCACGATTGTGCGCCCCTTTCACACTTATGGCCCAGGGATGAAGCTGGACGATGGGAGAGTGTTTGCTGATTTCGTTTCCGATATCGTAAATCACCGCGACATCGTCATGAGCAGTGACGGAAAAGCCGAGAGAAGTTTTTGTTATCTAAGCGATGCGGTGAGGGCATTTTTTAACGTGTTGTTAAGTGGTTCTCCAGGAGAAGCCTATAATGTCGGAAACCCCGCTGGGCATATTAGTATTCTTGGTCTCGCAGAACTTCTTTGTAGTCTTTACCCTGAGCGCGGTTTGCGCGTGATAAAAAAGCCTTTAGAGCAAAATAGTCCCTATCTTCCTAGCAAAATTGGTTCGTCTCGCCCCGAAGTAAGCAAATTAAAACAAAAGGGCTGGCAACCCCGATATTCTCTCCGAGAAGGTTTTTCTCGAACGATTAGGAGCTTCGAATATGAAATTAAGTACAGCGGCAAAACAGTTCCAAAATGGGCATCTTGATAAACAGAAATATATTCTTCAGGCTCACGAGGCACACGCGCTGCTATTCGATTATTGCGAGATGCTGAAGGGATCGCAAATCGCAGTCGTCGAGCTCTCAAAAGCCGGACTACTACTCAAAACGGAAAACGGAGTCACGTTTACCGTAGATCCGAAAGACCTTCGAGCGGCTCCCATCGAAGCCATCAACTTCGGAAGTTATGAACTTGAGTTCGAAAATATGATGCTCCAGCTACTCACGCCCGGTTCCACGATGTTTGATATAGGCGCTAATATTGGCTGGTACTCCATCCGCTTTGCCAAACAGATTGAAGGATTAAAAGTCTTCTCGTTTGAGCCCGCGCCCGCGACCTTTGCCTACCTGACCAAAAATATCGCCCTAAATGCTGCTGACGGGGTGACGCCCGTCCAGCTTGCCCTTTCGGACAAGAAAGCGAAGCAGAACCTTTTCTTTTCGCAGAACATGGCGGTGAACGCTTCATTGGCAAACATTAACCCTGTGGCCGATACCGCTCCAGTCGAGGTGGAAGTCACCACCCTCGATAGTTTTGTGGCAAAGCACAAACCCGTAATTGATTTTATTAAGTGTGATGTTGAGGGTGCGGAGTTTCTCGTATTCAAAGGGGCGCAGGATACCTTGCGAAATCAAAAACCAGCTATCGCGTGCGAGATGTTGCGCAAATGGTCTGCGGGATTTGGCTATCACCCCAACGAGATAATTCTTTATATGAAGGGGTTTGGTTACGACTGCTATACTTTCCGTGACGGGAAGCTAACTCAGTTCCGAGCGATGGACGAGAAGACTCAAGAGACGAACTTTTTCTTTTTGGACCCTGCTAAACACGCTGAGCTTATTCGGAAGAACGGCTAGTGGGAAAAGAGAATCACTTTTATCTGTGATAAGCATCGAATCCTGCGAGTTCTAAGACTGGCTCTGCTGGTTTGAACTCGGGAAACGCTTTTAAGATAGTTTCGTTCCCCGCAACATTATCTTGCTTTAGATAGAGTTCCTTTACGGCGGCGGGAACCAGGTTTCGTAGGCAGTCCTGCTCACATTTCATAAGCCCGAATTCTCTTCCCATTAAAGCCAGCACTCCAAAATAGACCTTACTTTCCGCCATGGCCTGGGCAATGGGCATGTCTGGAAAAAAACTCTTTCCGGGATGGGCTTTAATATAGGTATAAGCTTTGTCTTCAAATAGAGGGCGTTGCGAATTTAAGGAAAAAAGGTCTACGGCGAGACGGCGGGACTCGATAGGAAGAATGAGGACGAGCAAGAGTCCGGTGAGTCCAGCCTTAAACGCCTTGGCTTTGAGATCGAGATCCATCAGTACTATGACGAATAGGAAAGCCGACGGATATAGTAGAAACGAAAAAGCGTTCCTGGCTCCTCCCCCTCTCAGAAAACCGCTAACCGACAGCGGCGCGTTGCAGAGAATCCAAAAGGCCAGAGCGGCGAATTTCTTTCGGTCGATTTCGATCTTCAGGCGCTGCTGCAACGAAAAAAACAATAGCAGCATGGGGGCAAGTAAAAATCGAAGACTGGCTTCAAATAGTTCAATTATTGTCGATGCAACCACTTTTAATTTTACGGAGAGTGGAGGCGAATAGATCAGTTGATCGGAAAAAAGGCCCGCCTTCCACGGAAAATTAAACGGCATTGTTTGCCCATTTAATTTGATGAGCGAAAAATCAAAAGTGGTAACCACCAATAAAAAGGAAGCGGCAAGAAATAAGGACACGATCACCGCGAACCGCGCTGTGGGCCTCAAGCCAAAGAGAATGGCATATACGCCAAGCATTCCTAAGGGAGCGAGCGCCATGGTTTGCTTGCTCCAGACCGCGCCGGTCAGACAAAGTGCAGCTAAGAGGTCGACCCATAACGCTCGCTGAGCTTTGCGCTCGTACCTCATGAGGAGCAGGAGTAATCCAGAAGAGGACAGTCCCAGGGCGTAAGCATCGGCATGGGGAATGAGCAGCGATCTGACCATTTCCCGGTCTCCGAAACTGATTCCTATGACAAGAAAAAAGCACCCCAAGATTCGCCAGAAGTTTTGCTTTCCATAACGCCGAAAGAGGTAGAACAGCAGAGGCCCGCAGGAGACGAGTAGGGATAGGAGCGTGCAGAGCCGAACGGCACGAGAAGGACTAGCGCACCAAGCTGACAGTCCCATAAAAATAGCCGGGAGGGGCAAATAGACCCAACCGGTCTTCGGACCGCTTAGCGTGTCGTAGAGGGGGACACCCCGAAACCATGCTATGGGTCCGGCCAGTCTTAAATAGGCCCATAGGTCGTGGGACGCTAAATAGATCGCAAGCATTAGGTGAGCGGCAACCACCAGTGAAGCAAAAATGGCAACGTTACGTACCATCTTTGATAGCAGCTCCTCTTTGTTTATTTTGGATCTAATTTGCGGCGTGATAGAGCGGCTCATGAACACCTTTTGCATGAAAGGGAGTGATTAATACTATTACCTAAGTAGAGCACAGGATATCATTTTTGATTTTATCGACGAACTGCTTTTTAAAGGGGAGCTCGTGGGATGGCGCGCTATTTGTGAGTTTGACTCTCCTTTGGGCAGAAGAGTAAACCTTTACCCACCCATGAGTGATTATAAAGCCATTCTAATAGACGATGACATTTTGGTTCGCGATTCTTGGTTGATGCGGGCGAAGCGATCCGGAGTTTCGCTCGGAACTTTTGAAAGTACCGATGAATTTAAATCGATTTCGAGTTCGCTTCCGAAAAACCTTCCCATCTTTATCGATTCAAATCTGGGACAAGGCATAAAGGGCGAAGACTTCGCCAAACAACTTTTTGAAGCAGGCTTCACTGAACTTTATTTAGCCACGGGGTACCCTGCCTCGTACTTCAAACCCATGACTTGGCTCAAAGCCATCGTGAGCA
>JBBQIT010000145.1:0-9024 GCA_038325205.1 Bdellovibrionota bacterium | reverse complement strand
ATTCTCCCACTAGCCCAGAATTGGATTTACGGAACTCCACTACAACAAGCTCTCGTTCAGCGACCGGAAGTTCATTTAAAATCTGATCAATGTCGTTAAGAGGATTTCCTTTGAAGTACATTTGCGTGGTTAATTCGCAGTAACCTTCAGCTCGCACCAAAAAATGCAAATGAGGAGGCCTCACCCAACCTGGCTCGGCGTCGTAGGTGCCCGGAATAACGGTCTTGAAGTGATAGAGTCCCATCTCATCAACAAAACATCGTCCCCAGTACAGGAAGTGCGGATCTAAAGCATTCGGACTAGGATCTTCAGGGTGATTATATCGGCCCGTGGCGCATGCCTGCCAAAGGTCCACGCAAACTTCAGTGAGAGGAATGCCCTCTTCATCGGTGACGATTCCGCTTACGTAAATCACTTCACCGCTTGCTTTCACGGAATCCCCAGTAAGATCGGTCAGCTCTCTCATAGCTGAAGGATAAAAAGGGCCTTCAATTTGAGAAGGAGTTACTCTTTTCAATTCGGCGACGCGTGGATGAAACTCATGTTGGGCGTTTTTCATAGAGTCCTCGGTGACGACTTATAAAAAGTAGTCCCTAGACTCGGGAAAGGCCAATCAGTAGAGATTATGAATGTGATTAGGAGAAACTATGGTGCTTGCGGTGACACGAAAATAGGTTGCTTCGCTTCGCTCGCAATGACAAAGGCCTAGGGTTCGGGCTGAAAGAGGACGCCGTTCTTGAGCATCTCAGAGATCGCTTTGTGAGAAAGCCCAAGAGAAGTCGCCACAGCAAAGGAATCGGCTCCCAGCACCGGTGCCGGACGTAGTCCGGGGCTTGGAGCGAAGCCTGCCCAAGTCAAAGGATCACTCGAGAGTTGGCCTCGAGCTTGAGTCTGCGCTAAATGTTCTTCCCAAGGGATGACCCGAAACAGACACATCTCCTGACTGGCAGCCAAAGATTCCCAGTAAGTAGCCGGTGCATCGGAAAAAACTTTTTCTAAGTCCTTGGTCAAAGCTTTGTCTTTTTGGCGAGGCTTCCACTCGGCGTGTCCGACGGCGTCACAGAACACATTCCAGTGTTTTTCTTGAATGGCGTTTAAAGAAACCCATCCCCCATCGCGGCATTTGTAATAACGAGAATGAGGTTCGGTGCCGTCCAGGGCTTTACTTATGCCGAATTCCGCTTTGGCCGAGCCAGATTTTTTTTCCGACTCAAGTTCATCAAACGCTCTTAGCAAATAAAGACTGCGGAAGCCCTCTTCCATGTAAGAGACCAAGTGCATTCCGGTCCGTGCGGGATTGGACAGATGCATGAGAAGCTTTATCGCAGGAACCAGCATTCCTCCGACAATATCTCCAAACTGCGTACTAAAGTTAGGAACCCCAGATTCCAAGAACCATTCACCCGCCCCTGATTGCGCGATGAAGTTTTGATCGTGAGAGGCTTTAGCAGATTCTTTGCCGCTTAGTCCTCTTAATGAAAGATAAATAAGGTCGGGATTGGTTTCCGACATCTCGGCATAGCCCAGACCCATGCGATCCATGACGCCGTCGCGGTAGTTTTCGATGAAAATATCCGCTTCACCAGCCATCTGTTTGACCAAAGCAATGGCCTCGGGCGACTTTAAATCGAGCGCAACCGAACGTTTTCCCTGATTCAAAAGCTCGTACATGCCGCTTTGTTGGAAATTTCGGGAAGGATCCCCAATCGGAGTATTTTCGATCTTAATAACGTCGGCTCCGTACTGAGCTAACACTCGCGTAAGATAAGGGCCAGGAAACATAATAGAAAGATCAATAATTCTAAGATGTTGCAATGGCCTACTGGGTTCATCGTTCCACAACGATACCGTCACGGAACCTCCTTCGGATGGGGTTGTCTAGGTTGCGTCCTGCTATTCTAACTCTCAATACGACAGTTCAAAAGAACTGGATAATGAACGAGTTGAGTTATCTGCCCTCATCAAGTAAAACCTTTATAAATTTATGGCTAATCGGAATCGCTCTTCAAATCTTTTGTGGCCCTTTTTCATCCTTGCAATCGCAGTCGCCGGCTTTAATACAGGCTGTGCCCGAACTGAAATTGTAGAAAGCCCGCGGACGGCCTTCGTACCGGAGACCGCGGAGATTAAAGAACCGCAGGTGATCTGGACGAGCCGGGCCTTTTCTCAGCCATTCGACTACCTCGGACAAATTAAAGTTCGAAGTTGGACGTATGATGGCGCTGTCGGCAGAATGGTCGATGCGGCAAAGCAATTGCGCGCTGATGCCATTATCGATGTTCACTACGATAAAGTAGGATTTTTAAACACGCTTCAGGCGTTCGCAATAAAGTACAAATGAGTAAAATCAAAAAAATCGCATTATGTACCGGTGGCGGTGATTGCCCCGGGTTGAATTCGGCTATCCGCGCCGTCGTACAAACCGCGATTCTCGAGTATGGCATTCAAGTCGTCGGCATCCCCGACGGGTTTAAGGGCATGCTTGAAAATAAGTTTGTGCCGCTAGACCTTATCAATACGACCGGCATCTTTTCTAAGGGCGGAACGATTTTAGGCTCTTCTAATGTGGATACGCCTTTTCGAGTACCGATCATGGTCGACGGCAAACGCGCCTACGAAGATCAATCCGATGATGTCGTCCGTAATCTTAAAGCGGAGAACATCGACGCTTTGATCGTTATCGGTGGTGACGGAACACAGAGCATGGCCCACGGCCTTGCGAAAAAGGGCGTTCCCGTTATCGGTATTCCAAAAACGATTGATAATGATTTAAATGGCACGGAATTCACGATTGGTTTCTTTACCGCAGTAGCGACTGCCGTAGACGCCCTGGATAAGCTTCATACGACTGCCGAATCTCATCACCGCATTATGGTGGTGGAAGTGATGGGGCGAAACGCTGGTTGGATTGGGCTATTTGCCGGTCTTGGTGGCGATGCCGATGTTATTTTGATTCCTGAGATCGACTACGACTTGAAAAAAGTAGCGACCTTTTTGAAGGATCTCTACCACACGCGAAAACGCTATTCGATTGTAGTCGTAGCCGAAGGCGCCAAGCCCATCGGAGGCTCCGTCACCATCAGCAAGATCATTAAAGACTCTCCAGAGGCGATCCGATTGGGTGGTATCTCGCATCAGGTCGCTAGCGAGCTTGAAGCGCTAACCGGCCATGAAGCCCGAGCCATCGTGCTTGGACATTTGCTTCGAGGCGGACCGCCAGAAGGTTTCGACAGAATTCTAGCCAGCCGCTTTGGGGTTGCTGCCGTAAAGGCCGCAGTCGACGGAAACTTTGACTCGATGGTCGCTTACCGCAACGACAACGTAGAATTGGTCCCCCTAGAGACCGGAGCTGGAAAGAACCGCTACATCAGCACTGATTCTCAATTCCTCTTAGCCGCACGTAAACGCGGTATCAATTTCGGAGACTGAGCTTAACGCTCGTCATGTCGGCGAAGTTCGTCGAAGGTCTCACTATAAGTTCTAATGGCGGTTTCTAATTGCCCTTGGGCAATGGCTGATTGCGCCGAGTAATGAAATAATCCTCTTTCGTCGACTTGTGCCTTTTTCCAAGCATATTCCTGGTCGCTAATGTACCCGGCTCCGCGAAACTGAACGCTGGTCCACCCCAGCCTTTTAACCACAGTTCGAATCGAGGCAAGATCCAATCCGAGTATTTTGCGAAGAGCGGGTCTTAACGTGGCTACCAGATCCTTGGGCAAAGGCTCGTCCCAAAACGCATAGGGGGCAAGAGCTAACTCAAGGCCTTCGTGAGGCCCCGTACGGCGCAGAACCTCTTCCGGTGACAGCGAGAACTCGTCGGCAAAAGCTTGGAGACTAATCTCTCCCGCTGCAGGTCTCTTTATCTCCGAGGGTAAATACGTCCGCGTGCAGAGAGTATTTTTGGTTGGGCCCCCGTGAGAAGGAAGTGGCCCGCCGGTCCCCACTTCTCCTGAACGCATAATTTGATGCTTCTGGGTTTTTCTCCACCCGACGATTTGTGGATTGAGGGAAAGGGAGAACTGCTGATCCCTTGTCCGAAAAGCGTCTAACTGCTCCACCTTCACCTTTTCATGCCACCGATACCAAGTCAGAACAGTCCGTGGGGTTTCTTTTGCTGACATATTCACCCAACGGACCAGCTCACCTAAAAACGGCGAATTTACGATGGTATCGAACGAAGCTGACGACCAGCCGTTTGGGCACGCAACGTTTAGATTTTCACTCCGATTTGAAATTAACCAGCTCCGATGGCCGTCAAAATAGATGGGATCTAGCCCATCCCAAGCGATGCTGTAGAGCACGGGCTCGTCTTCCCAGCTAAGGATCCGAGGCGAGTCGGCTTCGAGGTGACCCAAGATTTCTGAGTGAGCCTTTCTTAATTTATCCAAAGTGAGTCTTTGCTTCTTCGCGCCGCGATCGTCTTCCACGCCTTCTCTCTCTTCTTCGATGAAGGTATTGGTGAGAGTAACTAAAGCATCCGCCTTATTAGAACTCCAAGGAACCCCATAAAGGCTTTGCACCGAAACCACGTAGGCGTCGTCAGGCCTAGTGCCAGGATCTTGCGCGCTCGACTTTTTACACTGAGAGAGTAACGAATCTGATTTCTGTTTTGAGAGTTGCAAGAGGGTGAAGCTGAGACTCCCACAGGGTTGGGATATCGTTTGGCTGCCGGAAGTGAGTACCAATGTGTTTTCGCCGGTTTTCGATTCTAAAACTAGATAGCCCCAGGCGCTTGGAGAAAAGGCCCAGAAAAGGAACACCAGCGATAACAAGCGTTTCCCGCAAAACAACGAATTCATCAGACCTCCATAACGCGACATACCATGGGTCTAGTGGTGAGAACGCGAAATGGAAACCATAATTTTAGAGGCTTTGAGAAGATACTGAGAAGGTAAAAAGGGGTCCAAAAAGGGGTCAGTCGACTTTTGGTAACAATAGGAGCCATAGCTAGCTCCTCCTCGACTTCCTAAAGGGGATGATCCGGTATCTTATTGGCGTTATTGAGAGCGTATGTCGGGCCGGCGTAACGTTAGGTTGTATTCGAACCTCTGAATCGGCGATGACGGGAATTAACGATTTGCATCGACGAGACCCCCTCGTCGCCGTCATAGTCGGGCCATTGCCTGAGGAGAAAAATGTCCCCACTTATCAAATCACTGGGTCTTATGGGGCTAATTCTGATTCAACCACCGTCGCTAGCCAAAAAAGCGCCTGCTAACTGTGAATCCGTCTCGCTTCAATTGCGTTCCCTGTCGAAGCCCGCAAGTAAGAATATATGGCTTCGATATTTCGAGATCTATCAAACACAGAAGCCGTGCCTGGACGGCTATTATGGAGAACAAGTCTCAGAGATGACGGCGACCTGGTTGGAGCTACATTGGATCTCAGTTCGAGAGCTAAAATTAACAAGCCCGGAGTTTCGAGATTTTCTGGCTAAGAGTCCGAACGCCTCACTCAATGAAACGAAGCTGACGGTCATCCAGAATTTAGCTAAAGAAAAATGTCCCAAGGGATTAGAGCAGTTTTGCCAGGTGCTCTCAAAAAACACTTCCGAAGCAATACAAGAAATTCACAGCGCGATGAAATAGAAAAGCAATCGGCTATGGCTCCAATCAGTACTGAAAGTCGATTGACCCCTTTTTAGGGGTTTTTCTTCCAGTATTCTTGGCCTTCTTTGCCTAGCGTATCGATCGGGTCGTAGTATTCGTATAAGCGATCGAGGGCTTCGGGGGTGTTGGCTTCGATCGAAGTTAAGTAGTTCTTCGACCAGTATGAGATTCCCTTTTCCTTGTCGTAACTGTGTACTTGGTGCACCCAACGTTTTCCTACATAGGGAACGTCGCAAACGATACGAGGAGTCGCGAAGCCCGGGAGGTATCCCATCATGTCGTGCTGAAGCGACTGGGCTTCGTGAAGAGGAACCCGCCAATGTTCGGCGTTCGGAATCATGTCGCACATGTAAAAATAGTAAGGCGTGATGTTGGCGTGATCGACAAGTTTGAAACAGAGATCTAACAGAGCCTTCTGAGAGTCGTTGACCCCTCGGAGTAATACTCCTTGGTTACGAACGTCTCGAAAACCCATGTCTAAAAGTTTACGAGCCACTTTGCTAAGAAGAGGCGTTACCGATGACGCGTGGTTGATATGCGTATGCATCGCCAAAGAAACCCCGCGACTGACGGCTTTCTTTGCTAGTCGGTCCAAGGTCTGCAATACATCGTCTTGCAAGAAATGTTGAGGGACTCCCATCAGGCCTTTGCTCGCTAAGCGAATGTCTCGAATGTTTTCGACGTCGAGCAGTCCCGAAATAAATTTCTCTAAAACAGCGGCGGGAAGATTGGCAATATCACCGCCAGAAACCACGACGTCGCGAACGGAGGGCGTCTTTTTTAAGTATTCTAAAATCGATTGATGACGATCGACCTGGCCGGTATCAAATTTCTTCTTGGTTACTTGCGGAACACTCTGCCCTACCAGATCCATTCGAGTGCAATGGCCGCAATACTGAGGGCAAGTAGAAAGCAACTCGGCTAAAACTTTGGTCGGATAGCGATGGGTTAACCCTTCGGCTACCCACATATCGGCTTCGTGAAGACTGTCTCGGGAAGACTTGGGATGGCTTGGCCAAATCGGATCTCGATCCGAGAACATGGGAACCATGTAACGGCGGATGGGATCGTTAGCCAGATCCTTAATATCCATCATGTTGATCATGTGAGGCGGGATGAGCATCGACATGGTCGAACGCTCGGCCTGATCTTTTACCATGTCGCTTGCGATCTCTTCCGAAAGATGGCCGCCTAGGACCTCTTTAAACTGGGCGACGGTCTTTACGAAGTTCCGCTTCTGCCACAAGGAGCTATTCCAATCGGCTTCAGAAATATCCTTGTAACCGGGAATTCGGCGCCAATCGGGCTCCAAGAACTCGGAGTTGAATTTATAGGCGTACGGTTGGCCGTGCGCTGTCTCTGCTTTTTTAGTCGGTTGTTTAATAATCCACCCCAAACTGCGTCAGATTTGGCCTAAAGGATTGGGCCTTTAAGCCGCTAGGTACCTCTTTATATATTGCGCGAGAGCTACAAAAGGCAAGCTAGACGGCCAGCGGGTTTTTGGGGTATGCCATGGCTTCGCTTAGCGATGAAAGCCACTATCAATACATTTACGAGCCTGTCCTGGGAAGCCGAGCTGGCATTGAGCTACCGTACGGCTGATGACCTCGTGCGAGAAGGGCTTATCGGGGCCCATGAAAAGACGGCTTATGAGCCTCTTTTGGCGAAATACCGGTTTTTGCTCCCTCGCTATTACGCCCAGCTGATTGATAGAAACGACCCCCTCTGCCCCATTCGTAAGCAGGCCATTCCCTCGCTTAAGGAGCTTAAGAAGCAGGCTAGTTTTGTTCCCGATCCCCTGGCAGATTTTGAGCATCGTCCCCAATCTAAGCTCACCCATCGCTACTCCAATCGAGTGCTGCTGCATTTAACCTCGAACTGTTCGATGTATTGCCGATTCTGTTTTCGAAAGTCGCTTCTGAACGAACACCGAGCCGATTTTTTTGGGGGAGAGATCACTGAAGCGTTAATTTACTTAAGCGAGCACACCGAGATTGAAGAAGTTATTTTCTCAGGCGGAGATCCTTTTCTCGCCAATGGCGACCAGCTTTTTGCCGTCCTAGATAAGTTGAATCAGATGGATCATATCGAGCGGATTCGCTTCCACACGAGAGTGCCCGCCACTTTCCCCATCCGAGTTACCGAAGACTTTGCTTCGGAATTGGTAAGAGGCGATAAGCCGGTCATTGTCGTAAACCACTTTAACCATCCCAAAGAGCTGACTGACGCTGCGGCTGAAGCCCTGTATTTGCTTCGCACCGAAGGGATTGTGCTCTTAAATCAATCGGTACTTTTAGCGGGAGTAAATGATTCTAGCGATGTTTTAGCGGAGCTAAGCCGGGAACTAATGATGACGGGGACCCTTCCCTACTACTTGCACCATCCCGACCGATCGGCCGGAACCGGGCATTTTGATCTTTCGATGGAAAGAGGAGTCGCTATTTGGAAGGAAATGAAAACGAAGCTTCCGGGATACTTAGTGCCTCGTTATGTAGTGGATGTCGTAGGCCAGCCTTACAAGAGTGACGTCGAGACCCTAGCTCCAAAGCTTTAGATCACTTCTTTGTGCCAGTGCCCGTTCGGGGAGTCGCGACTTCACCGCGCTCAATTTCAATGCTGTCGGAGTGATTCTCTTCGAGGGCTTGCTTCACTTGAGTCGCGCGATCAACTTCAGTCCCTTCTTGCCTATCTCTCCAATCGCCGCCGCCCACGATGCCTTCCAATCGTAATTGGAAGTCGCGTACGTTGCTGCAATTGAGAAGCGCTTCTTCTTGGCTGATGAGGTGCTTTTGAAAAAGCCCCATTAAGCTTTGATCAAAACTTTGCATGCCGACATTTGCACCCTCTTCGATGACCCGCGTGATGTCGGGAGTACGAGCAGGATCGGCTATCATGTCTTTGATTCGAGTGTTGGCGAGCAAGACTTCTACCGCAGGAATTCGTCCTTTGCCATCTTTACGACGAAGCAGACGTTGAGAGACCACACCTACGAGCACTGACGCCAGTTGGGCGCGAACGGCTGATTGCATGCCTTCGCTAACACTTCCCAAAATACGGTTAATCGTTTCAGGAGCATCGACAGTGTGTAGCGTGCTGAAAACGAGATGGCCCGTTTCTGCAGCGTTAAGCGCCATCATGATCGTCTCTTCATCGCGCATTTCACCAACGAGAATGACATCGGGGTCTTGGCGTAAAGCGTACTTTAGAGCGTGAGCAAAATTTTTGGTATCGAGGCCGACTTCTCGCTGGGTCACAATGCTTTTGCGATCTTTGAAGACGAATTCAATCGGGTCTTCGATGGTAACGATATGGCAAGAGCGGTTACGAGCGATGGCGTCGATGATACTGGCGAGCGTCGTAGACTTACCGCTACCCGTAGCGCCGGTCACGAGCACTAGTCCGCGCTTCGCTTGGG
>JBBQIT010000144.1:0-9069 GCA_038325205.1 Bdellovibrionota bacterium | reverse complement strand
TCTTCGTCTCAGGATCCCCCGTATATGCGATGTGAAGTGCTTCGTTACGCTCTCCATAAGCAGCAAGAGTGAGGGCGGGGTCGCAGGCGAGTTCTGGCCAGAATCGACCGGCCTGAGCCGTTATGACGCCTATAAAAAAATAGATGGTTAGTAATCGTTTCATTCCGAACCCATGGGTGAGTAGACTTACATTATAGATCTAACTGCAGTGTTTCCTAGGAATCTAAAAGTAATACTTAACCGCTATGTAGGTAAGATCAGGCAAGCCCCACTGGATTGCAGGAAAGACTGGCAAAACATACTTCCCACCAAATTCAGCCGTAGAACTTCCCACGTTTAGGAATTGTCCCACCATGAGATCTACACTCTGCCAAAGAGAAAAACTAAAATACAGATGCAGTAGTACCGAAGGATCAGCAAGGTTGCCAATGGCGGTGAGGTTTGTCTTTAGCCGTGCCGTCGTTTCCCACGTCACGTTGGCACCCGCATAGTATCTTCCGCGATAAGGAGCAGGGCGATGGAGTAGTGGCTGAAGCAAATAGGGTTTAAGGCTTCCGAAGCCGTTGTAAAACACTTCGAACTGAGCGCTCCACTTCGCAGAAAATACCGTGTCGTATCCGAGTAGTCCCTGCAAATAGTCAGCGCCATTTCCGTTGTAACCCACGACTTCGCCGCGAATCAAAGACTCTCCTAAGTTCCCAGCAGCTTCCAGACCAACGTACATTTTATCGTCTGAACGACCGGAAGTTAGAGCCACGTCAAATCCATCTTTGCCGCCTTTGGCGCGGACATGGAAATTATGATCTCTTTGTCCCGGAACTTTCGGTAGGAATCGAGCTTCTAAAACTAGCGGGCCATCCCATACAACGGTAGCGGCGTCTTCGGTTACTGGATATTCGGGATCAACGACGATAAAGGCGTAACGTGGGACTTGGGAAACCGCATTGAAGAGATGGCCGATACCGGTCGCTATGACCTGCTTTCCCACTCTTAGTTCAACGGGCGCCCAATTGAGTTGGACATAAGCTCTATCGATTCGATTGGTAATCAAAAGTTGATTCTGGTTTACCAAATTCCAAGAAGCATTCCAGGCGTCTATTGGATTGTAAGACGCTACCGGCACAGCGGCTGGATTTGATTTTTGGTAGAAAAGGGAAGTCTCGTCGGCGAATTCGAGCCGAAACCAGTCTTTAGAAAGCGTTCCTTGAAGTCTCAACCGTTGTTCGGTCAGAGGCAGCGTGTCGCTTTGATAGATATTATTTTGGCGAAGCCATTCGACTTCACCGATAGATTTATAAGAGCCGCCGACATCTAGATTCCAAGGAGCGGAATGAGTCCTGGAATCAGGCCGCCCTTCGCGAGGAATGAAGAGCAGCAGGAACGCGAACGATAGAAGTAGCACCTGGCGCTTCGGTGACGGGGATCTGACGCACTGAATCTGATTTGATTCTTCCGTCTGAAATTTCAAGTATTCTGTCGGCAATTCTTAATACCATAGGGTCGTGAGACGAAAAAAGGAAGGTTATCTTTTTCGTTTCGTTCAAAGTTCTGAACAGAAGTAATAGCCGCTCTGCGGTAGTCGAATCCAAATTGGCTGTCGGCTCGTCAGCAAAAACTATCTTGGGTTCGGAAACGATAGCTCGGGCGATGGCGACGCGTTGTTGCTGTCCCCCGGAAAGCTGTGCAGGAAAGCGTTTGCCTAAGCCCTTCATTCCCACCTCTTCTAGCGCCGCTTCGGCCAGACGTTTTCTCTTTTGAGGAGGGACACCTTTTAGCGCTAGCTGATACTCCACATTTTCGACTGCCGTGAGAACGGGGAAGAGGTTGTAAGCTTGGAACACAAAACCGACTGAGTTTCGTCGAAGCAAAGTTAGGGCGTTACCGTCCATCTTAGTAAGGTCTTTGTCTAGAAGGAGCACTTTTCCAGTACTCGGAATATCCAATCCGGCCGCCAAGTTTAGGATCGTGGATTTTCCTGAACCGGAGGGACCGGCGAGCGCGGTGAACTCTCCCTGCTTAATATTGAAGCTAACCTCTTTAAGAGCGGTAGCGCTTGCGCCGTAGTCTTTTGTGACTGCTTTAAATGAAATAACTTCCATAAACTCCTCTTCCTAATGAGCTCTGAGAGCTTCAACAGCGCGTAATTTTGAAATGTGGCGAATCGGGATTACCGATACTAAAAGCGAAAGTGTCATAATACAGGTCGTAATCATAAAACTGTTTTGCCAGCGAACCGAGGGATAGCTGATCGTTTGGATGATGGTCCCTTGAACCACAATGCTTTGGCTAGTCAGCCAGCGAAGGTCGAATCCATGCTTATTGAAATACATGGTGATGGCGATTCCTAAAAAGTTTCCAAGCAACACCCCGACGGTACTGAGTAGCATCGTCTCAACAACAACCATTTGGATGACTTCGGCCTTTAAAGTTCCAATGGCCATCATCACGCCAAATTCTCGAGTGCGTTCCATGATGCTCATTAAAATGGAGTTGGCGATTCCCATCGCGGCAACGAATAGAATGATGATCATCAAAAGGCGATTGGCACTCTTATTCAGCTCTATCATGGCCATGAGAGGACGTTGTACCTGTTGCCAGGTCATGATCTGAATATGGGAACCTTTGGGAAAGGCGGATTGGAAATCGGCATAGACCTTATCCAATTCAGTTTCCTCGCGGAGCACAATAGAAACTTGATGAACGGCTTGGGGAGGAAGGCTTAGTAGGCTTCTGGCGTCGCCGATATTAATGAAGGCCAAAGACTTGTCAGCGTCACTTTGAGTTTCAAAAATGCCTACTACTCGAAAGAGCTCATTACCAATGGAACCGTCTACGCCTTGAGTGAGCGCTACTACTTTAGATCCGACATCCACTTTGAGCAATTTGCTTAAGGCTTTGCCTAAAACGATCGGCTTTCCTTTTTCTGCTTCGAGATATTTTCCTTTGACGATATTGGCCGCAAATCTTGTTACCCGGCGCTCTTGTTTGGGTTCAATACCCATAAAAAGAATATTTGCCGACCCCTGCGCTGAAGAGACGAGCCCTTGGACGATGACACGTTCACTAACTGCCTTAACCTCTGGACGATGGGAGAGCCAACTTTCGACTTTGGCGGGACTCTTGATATACATGGAGGGAAGGTTTCTGGTTTGGTAGCCAGGAGCGCCGACGACGAGATGGCCGCTTTGATAACGAATCACGTTATGGATGACTTGCTCGTGAAATCCGTCGTAGTAGTTGTAGATTCCCACTAAGGCCATCACGCCAAAGCCGATGGCGTTGACCGTAAGGATAGTGCGACGCTTATTGCGCCAAATATTTTTCCAGCAAAGTTTAAGTACGAAGAAGTCCATTAGCGAAACCAACTCTCGGGTAAGTGACGAAACATCCAACCAGCGGTGATTACTTTTCCTTGTTGGGCGTTTTGTCGGAGTTGATCTCGGTTAAAGACTGATTCCGCGACTTCGCGGTTGTAGAGAATCTTTTCGTAAACGACCGTCGTGTACTCTTTTGGTTCGTCAGCTCTTCTTACGGTGATTTCGGTTGGAATCGTTCGGTCATCCATCGTTTTAAAATGGCTCATGAAAAGCGTGCGAACGAGTTTTCCTTTTTCATCAAAGAAAGCCTGTTTCACTGGGAGCTTGTCCGACATTCTAGCAAAATACATGATCTTTCCCCAGACGACCGGAGCATTAGGTTTGGGGAGACATTGAATCTGAACGACGCGCTCCTTATCGATAGTGCCGTATTTTACGATGGTGTGTCGGTAGTCGCGAACGAGACTCGATGCTTTCATTAAATCATCATTGGTAAAATCGCTACCCATCCACGACTGCAGCATCAAAGAGCTAGGAACTCGTACCACCTGGTCGGTTTTGGGAAGGTAGTTCCACATTTGGGTTTCATTGCGAAGGGAAGAAACCCCTTCTTCTTTCGCGGGATCTAATATTTCAACCAGGGCGTGATCGGCGCCGCGCGTCCAAGATCTTACTTTCAAAGAGCGCGTAAAACTGGGACGATGAATGGTCATCCGCATTACAGACTGTGTGCTATTGCCACGGAGTCTTGCTTCTCCATAACGAATGTAGTCGATCGCTTTATCGCTGGGAGCTTCCTTTTTGACCACAGATTTGGGGGCGGCCTTTACCGCAACTAAATGTCTGACTGGTTTTATGGCCACTTTCGCGGCCGTATAACCGGGCTGACTATAAAAAATTCCAAGAATTAAGAGAAGAAAATGAGAAAAGGCGTGCATGTGATGAATTTTACGCAATGTAGGCCAAGCTAAAATGTGAACTTTGTGAAGAATTTCGCATCACATTCGCAGGCGATTCGAATTGTTCGGGCAAACACATAATCGCGGCACGGTAAGCGCACTCTAATGAGGGAAAATAGATGGGCGTGACAACCCTTGGTTTAATTCTGGTCCTGCTTTGGCTTGCGGTTATCGCGACTACCTTTGCGGGTACCTTTTTGACTTTGCGCACTTTTTCCCGAAAAAAACTCGTCCACTGCGGATTGCCCCCCATTTCCGTCCTAAAACCTTTAAAAGGAATGGAACCTGGCTTACGAAAAAATTTGGAAAGCTTTTTCGTTCAAGATTACCCCGACTTTGAGCTCCTGTTCTGTGTAACCGACGAAAATGATCCGGCGTGTGCCATCTTGCGCCGATTATTAGCTCGCTATCCTAAAGTGAGAGCTCGTTTGATTGTAAGTTCCACAGACATTGGACCTAATCCCAAAATAAATAATCTTTTTGGCGCTTACTATCGCGCGATCTCAGACAACATTGTGATCAGTGATAGCAACGTTCGCGTCGGGCCCGGATATCTGCGGGAGATGATTGGGACGTTGGGGCCTGGAGTGGGGGTTGTGACTTCACTGGTAATTGGTACTGGCGTTCAAGGATTCGGTGGTTATTTAGAAGCTGCTTACTTGAATGGAGTGCTTGCGCGACTCATGCCTTTGGGCCACTACTTCGGTCTGCCCTTAGTGTTAGGCAAATCGATGCTGCTTAAGCGATCTGTCGCGGAACAATTTGGAGGCCTTAACTTTTTGGGTCGTTATCTTGCGGAAGATTACATGACGGGCGCGGAGATGAAAAAGTTGGGGCTCAAAGTCGCTCTAACACCCACCCCAGTCGAACAATATATTGGTAACCGAACGTTCTCTACTTTTTGGTCGCGTCACGTACGTTGGGGAAGACTTCGAAAAGCCCATGCCTATTTGGCTTACCTCGTAGAGCCCCTCGGGGGAGTTCTACTTCCGGGAATCATCGGCGCTATCGGATTTAAGCTTCTTCTTGGTCTAGGCTTTTGGAGCTTTCTGATGTTTCACTTCGTTCTGGCAGGGGCGTGTGACCTTATCATCTTTGCAGAAGCTCCCACAAGAGGAACGGCTGCTGACTCCTTTGGCTTTGCGGGAGCCTGGTTTATTCGAGAATGGCTCGCCATTCCTTTATGGATTCACACGCTCTCCGGAAAGACAGTCGAGTGGCGCGGTCGTCGTTTGAAACTAGAACCCGGCGGTGAACTAAGCATCTCCGTGAGTAGAAGTAGCCAAAGCCGCCGTCTTCGGTCGCGCGTTCCATAAGAAGAGCATGAGCACTCCGCCAATCGCGGCAAACCCAATCATACTGGGACCCCAAACACTCCATCCCCAATGTTCAAGCATCCAGCCCATGCCGATGCCGACAAAAGCACCGCCTAAGTACTGCATGCCGTCGAAAATTCCGCAGGCCGTAGCAGCCGCTTTCTTTCCGCCGAAATCCATCGACGCCGTTCCTGAAAGCATGGAATGAACCATGCTGATGGCAAAAGAGTTAGCTACAAAAGCCATGATGACGGCATTTAGACTCGGAGCTTTCCAAACAATCGCTAGAGAAACGACTTGGATCGCATATCCGATGAAAGCTACAGGAGTTCTTCTTCCTCGAAAAATCCAATCTGAGAACATTCCCGCAGCGAAAGCACCGATGATCCCCGCAATGACAACGGAGGCCGCTCCTTTTTGGAACACTCCTGACTCAAGAGTGAGATGCTGGGCTTCTAGCATGTAGCGAGGAAACCACTGTTCAAAACCGTGTCGTACTAGTCCAGTGCAAAATTCTGCGACGGCGATGGTAAGGGTGACCGGATTCGTAAGTACTTTTTTAAGCACATAACGAACGCTGACCTTTTCCTTGTCTCCGCTAGAAGCGTCTTGCACGTCGAGCTCTGGAAGATTGCAATCTTCAGGCCCATTTTGCACAAAGAAGTAAGTCAGCACTGCCATGACAAGAACTATGCCCGAAGGGACAAAGAACACCCATTGCCAAGGCAGAATGGTGACTAAGATACCTCCGATGAAAAAGATAAGCGCTCGTCCACCTTGAATCATGGAACCGAAGATCGCAGAGAAGACACCGCGCTCGCTGACGTGAAACCAACCCGCGTTTACTTTGATTAAGGAGAGTGCGCTGAAAGATTGGAAGTAAGCATTTAATGCCCAAACCGTCGTGAAATACCCAAGGAGCAAAGTTCCTTTTCCCAAGAATCCGAAATAGGCGCCCAGTCCGAAAAGGAGATTGAATACTACGGTTCCCGAAGCTCCGATGAGCATCGCCTTTCTCCCGCCGATTTTGTCAGCGATAGGTCCGTTGAACATTGCGGAAAAACCGTAAATCGTCAGAGCGGCAGTAATGATAGCGCCAATTTGTGTCTTGTCCCAACCGTAGTTGCTCGAAAGCGCTTTATTGGCGAAGGAAAGATTGTATCGGCCCATGTACATGGCCGAGTAGGTGCATCCCAGCGTTAGCCAGTTGATCGCACGCCTTTTTCGAAAGGCAGGGGTGTGCGAGACAGTCGCTAATTTTCCGCCCCCGAAATTTCTAAACCATCCCAACGGCCATGAGCTCGTCGAAGCCTTCGAGTATGCCACCTGTAACTCCCCGGTTATTATCCGAAAGAAACTCAACACTCCATTCGGGTGTGTAGTCTCGTTTTCTAAGCCAAACTTTTAAATGTTCAAATCCGCTGATTTTGTTTTCAGCCAATGACAAAGGAAGCGCTAAATCCAAAGAAAATACATCACCTACGACGGCGTTCGGCTTTTCTTCCTCAAGAATTTTTAGATACGCCGGCCTGTCGGTTTCGATCTTATATTCGCCTATCGAAAAGACGCTCGGTGCATCGCCTAAAAGAAATTTTCCAGCGCCTCCGCGAACTCTCAAAGGGGCGTTTGGATTCGTGTCGTGGGATTCGGCGGGAAGGCCGGCATTCACGAGTAGCTGCAGGACGCGATCGGTTCCTGAATTGGAAACGACGACGACTTGATTTCCTTTTTCCAAAATGGTCTGGATAGTGCGACAGGCTGCTAGCTCAATAGGATTGTGCTCCCCGCGAGCGGTCTCTTTAGTCATTTGCTGAAAACACGCTTGGGCTAGTCCGTAAAAGCCCTCGATACCCTGCACTTCGAATTTTCGGCGAGTGGCTAAAAGTGCCGGCAGAGTTTCTGACTGTTCGTCTAGCAAAATTCCCAGAGCGTTCACGCGAATGAAAGCATCTTCATTACAAAAGGCTGCGATTCGGCCTTTAATCTTCCAGCCGTACTCAGAAGGATTTGAACGCATGAGCGAGCGGGCTTGCTCGAGCCAACCTCTAACCTCAGCCTGAGGCTGTCCGCTCTCTAGGAGAAGTCGAGACTCGAAGAGCTCGGTTACGCGCAAAGCTTCCTTTTTGAGATCCGTAAGGACCCCATCGAAATCGCTTAAAATTTTGTAAGGCAAGTAATGTCCCCCGACACCGAATCCCCAAAATGGTCATAAAATTATCGCGGACTTACGTCAAGTCCTGAGGCTTGAGCCTGCAGCTTGAGATTGTCCGGAATCGTGAAACGTGAGATGTATGCGCCCTATGCCAAGGGAATCCGACGAAGCGCCCAACCAACATTTTAGCCGTGGCCACTGGCTAGCCGAGAACCAGTTCCAGAAGCATTCGGATTCCGAGATCCTAAGCCTAATTGCGAATAAGGTTAAGACTTTGGCAACCTTAGGTCCTAAGCCCGTGGTGCTTTTGGATTTGGACTCTACCCTTTATGAAGTGGCGCCGCGCAGCTACGGCATCATTAGAGAGTGGATTCAGCTGAGCGGTTCAAAGCTTCAACCCCAGCTCTTAGAAGTGTTGCATCGATTGGAAGAATCACACGTTGGTTACTCCCTTAACGACACTCTGCATGCCCTGGGACTTGATATTAAGAGCCCTGAAATTATGGCCTTGGCGGCAGATCTTAAAACTTATTGGTGGCCACGTTTCTTTTCCAACGACTACTTACGCTTAGATAGACCGTATCCAGGTGCTGTCGAATTTGCTTCTGAACTTTCTAAATTGGGAGCGCACCTCATTTATCTGACCGGACGAGAGCGCGCGAAAATGGAAGGAGGGACGATTGCTAATCTTAAACGCGATGAGTTTCCTCAGGGAGATCGAACGACGTTGTGGATGAAAGAGGATTCGGATCTCGACGATATGACGTACAAGCTTCAAGCCGCAAAACGGGTGAGGATGTACGGAGATCTTGTGGCCTCTTTTGAAAATGAACCACGAAATTTGGTCGGGTTGTCGAGCCTCTATCCCAATGCCTTTCATGTTTTCGTAGAGACCGTTTGTAGCGAAACTCCCGCACCGAAGGGCGAAGGGATCTATCGTCTTAAGCGGTTTGCGAGCTTCTCGAACTTATCTAACGAAACCCTGACACAAGATCCCTCCAAAGAACGATAAAGCCTCACTACAAATCTTTGGTATACTCACTCACATTTTGAAGGAGCGTTCATGAAAAGTTCCCGCGTTACTTGGCTCTTAGCGATTGTCTTGAGTTTCTGTAGCCCTGTCTTTTCGGCCACCCAAATTACCGGTGCCGGGGCGAGTTTCCCTTATCCGCTCTATACCAAGTGGTTTACCGAATACCAAAAGACTCATACCGACGTTCAGATCAATTACCAATCGATTGGCAGTGGTGGCGGAGTGAAGCAATTTTTAGAACGGACCGTAGATTTTGGAGCTTCGGATGCTCCGATGACCGACGAACAATTGA
>JBBQIT010000143.1:0-9070 GCA_038325205.1 Bdellovibrionota bacterium | reverse complement strand
GATCGGCAGTTCTTGACACGTAACGATGATCCTCTACTCTCAAAGAGAGTTGGAACTTTGGGTGGGGGTTGGGATGCGCTGGGGTTTTCTCTTACTGTCTTTCATATTCTTCTATGCTTTGCCTGTTTTGGGCGAGACGAGCGTTTCCCCTATCTATTGTGTTGGAGATCGGAGCTTCTCCGATCCTCAGTCGAAAACCCGGTTTGATTTTTCCTCTACCCATTTCAGTCTTCCGAATAGTTATTGGCTTGCGGTAGCTGCCAATAATAGTTACGCCGACAAAGATCTAGCGCTTAGAGAATTTGAACGCTGGGGTTTTTCCAACTCACCCGATGAAGCCAGCGACAATCATCTTTTCTTTCTGGATAAGCAGGCTGAATTCAAAGGTGAAATTCTAGGTTTTGATTACACGATTCCTTATGCAAGTACGCAGGCGGTGTGGGCAGAGAATAAGGATGGCGTTATCATCGCATTTCGAGGGACGGTGCCAACTGAGTTGGCGGATTTGGTGACGGATCGTCGAAACTCGCACCATCCCACAAGAGCCTTGGGCAAAGTGCATATTGGCTTTTATGCCGCACTAGAGATCGTGTGGAAGGATATCGCTCGAAGAGCCAAACAATTAAGACGTCGAGATTTCGCAAAGAAACGTGAACTCTTAAATTCACTTTCTCTCATGGATGAGAGAAAGTGGGATGAAGTTTTAAACACTTTGGTCGATTGGAAAATCCCGCTTGAGGGAAAGCAGAATTTTGTCCGCCAGTGGAAAAAGTTTAAAACGGACCCCGAGCTGAGTGACGCGGCAAGAGATGACGAAGTCGATGGTTTGCTTAGATTTCTCAACACCAAATGGGTCACAGCTGAAAAACCTATTTTTCTCACGGGCCACAGCATGGGCGGAGGACTAGCGACTCTCACGGCTGCCAATCTCCTCGACAGGGGGAATCATATCGCAGGACTTTATCTTTTTGGATCTCCCAGAGCGGGCGACGGTGAATTTGCCCATACCTTCGAGCGAATGGCTTTCGAGGCAGGACTGAGAGAAAATCTGGTTCGTTTTGTAAATCACTTCGATGTGGTCGCCAGAATTCCCCCGTGGACGGGAATCTTTGAAGAGTTTTTTATGGATGAAGAGTGGCGGGAGGTCGGCCGGCTTAAGTACTTCTCTGAGAAGGCGCCCGAAAGTGGTTCGGTCGAACTCTTACAGGCCGAGGCAGATGTTCAGGACGTAGCTAGGTATGTAAAAGACCTGCCTAAGGAGAGAATCCAAGAGTGGTTTGATGACCATTTACTGGGAAACTACATTAAGAAAATTGAGCAAATCGTTTATGGAAGGCCCGCGAAATGTTCCGTGGTTCCGGAATGATCTTTTTGTGGGGACACAAAATCGTTGTTGTGTCCGCGATTTGAGTTTTGAGTAACTCCTTAATCGCCTTACAGATTGTTAAATACCCCTAAGTAAGCGCTCAAATACTTCTTTTATTTCGCGCTGCGCCTATTTATATATGTAGTGAGCGATTTGATTTCGAAACCGACCTTGCGGATTAGAGGGGACAAGCGTACGAGTTCCGAACGAAACACATTCGCAGCTTCTTCGGTATCCTTAGCGCCCTATGTCTGGGCGCCCCCAATCATTTTTGTGCTCACCACGCTAATTAGTCTTACCGTTATTGTGGGCTGGGAAGCCCACGTTCCTGCGCTTATCCGTCTTCTTCCTAGTCTTCCTCCCGTTCGATTCAACTGCGCGATGATGCAATTGATCGCCGCTGTCAGTATGCTCATGGTGAATTTAGGAAGAAAAAAACTTGCGATATTGATGTCGGCAGGCCTTTTGTTTTTCGCTTCGCTGTTTCTCGCACAATTCTTATTTAGCAGCAGTTTTGGAATCGATTCCTTTTTGATGCCTTCCACTTTTTTCTCGAGTGAACTGCATCCAGGACGAATTTCGCTCGTAGGTGCCGTAGGATTTTTTCTCATCGGATTATCAGCTCTGTGCTTGGCTCTTCCTCGCCCGGGGCAAAGGCTTCAGTTCACAGTAAGTGTCGCTGGATTTGTCTGTCTCGCCATTGGCGTCTCAGCAGCGATCGGGCTGATGGCTGGTTTTAGGGACCCGGGAGTTTGGAATCGATTTAACGGGGTTACTCCCCAGGGGGCTTTTTTCTTCTCCCTAATGGGAATAGGGATCAATTGGCATTTGTGGATTCGGCAAATTTGCTTTGAGCCCTATCTGGCTCGGTGGGCCTCGCGCCCCCCGATCGTGGGCATTTTGGTCGGTGCCTTTATTTTAGATAAAGCGTTAAGAATGCATGGGGCGGTTAGTCCGGTAGCATCCCTTAACCTTTCGTATTCTATTTTTGCCGCGGCTGTCATACTTTCGGCATTTGTTATGGCTTTATCGAACCAGTTTCGCAAATCTCAAAAAGAGATGGCCCTCCGAAAACGGGCAGAGAGCTATGTTGCGGTAATGGAGCATTCTCATGACGCGATCTATAGCATCGATTTAGAAGGCAATGTGCTTAGTTGGAATCGCGGCTCGGAGAAACTTTTTGGTTATGATGCGCGTGAGATGATCGGCTCTACCGTGTTTCGTTTGAGCGCGCCCAGTATTCATCAGTCCGTTCGCGATGCGATTGCTTACGTCGTTAAAGAGGGGTCTTTGATCAATTACGAGGCTTGGAGGCTACGAAAAGACGGTGCTGGGATGCTTCTTTCATTTACCGTTTCACCCGTACGCTCTCTCGTAGGAGACATATTATATTTGTCGATTGTCGCCCGAGATATTACGGATAAAACTAGAGGCCAACCAGAGATTCAACGTTGAGCCCTTGAATTGACTCGCTCGAATCAGGAGCTTGAGCAGTTTGCCTCTTTGGCATCGCATGACATTCAAGAGCCCTTAAGAATGGTATCGAGTTATTTAGCTTTGCTTCGAAAACAGTATCACCACAAGCTCGACGAAGATGCCAAAGTCTTCCTTGATTTCGCGGCGGATGGTGCGGTTCGGATGAAGGCATTGGTCGAAGGGCTACTCAATTACAGCAGGGTAGGAAGTAAAACTCTTTCAGTGAAGCTCGTTGATCTGAATGCTCTCGTAGAGAGAGCTAAGCTGAATCTGAAAGAAGCGATTCGAGAGTCTGAGAGTCAGATCATTATTGAAGTACCCCTGCCGACCATCGTTGCTGATGAGATTCAGCTAATTCAGGTTTTTCAGAATTTGATGGCGAATGCCATCAAGTTTTGTAGTAATCGAAACCCTCGAATTAACATCGGCTTTGAAAGCACTCCCGATGAGAGCATCTTTTCGGTGTCTGATAATGGAATAGGAATTGCTGACGGTGATCTCGATCGAATTTTCAAGATGTTCCATCGATTACAGGGTAGGAGTGAATATCCAGGGACTGGGCTTGGGTTGGCTACCTGCAAAAAAATTGTAGAGCGTCATGGGGGAGGGATTTGGGTGAAGTCGACGAAAGAAAGAGGATCGACTTTTTTCTTCAGTATTCCAAGGCGCCTCCGATCAGAATTGTCGGAAGGGCGTTCCAGCGAAGCCTCGTTAGAAAAGGTGTCCGAAAGAATTAAACGATTAAGCGGAAATTATTTGGCCGAGTAAAGGGGTGCAGGTCTCGCCTTTTCAGAATTAAGTTGCGCAAACGTTTTCTGAGTAAAGGGAATCGAGTGTCGGCTATTTTGTTTTTGCGCAATGAAGTAGCGACCAAAGACAAGTAACACGCACATGTAATACTCATAAGCCACTAGGCTAGTGAGGTCAGCGTGGAAGTTCGCGAAAGGAATGCTCACCAAAATGTAAGTGATAAGATAAGGTTTTCTCCATATCACTAGAGAGAATAGTTCCAATCCCCCTACAAGGAGCCCCAAGATTCCAGCTAGTGAATATAACCAACCGAAACCAAAATTCATGTAGGCTTCTGCGAAATAGTTAAAGAGCACGCTCGTAGAGTCATCATCACTATCTAAGTAACCGTAGGCATGCCCGAACTTTTGCCAAATATTTCGCACCGGTTTATTCGGAAAGAACATCCGAGGTAAAAAGACGTAACCTAAATCCTCGTAGCTTTTGCCTTCCCAAAATGGAACTTGTCCTGGCGTCATTTCCAATACGACTTCCATCGTGTCTTCGTTTAAACGTTTCAATACGCCCAATTTGTCCGCTCCTACGCCGTCGGTGTCTTTCGAAACTATGAGAGCGTCGGTGTCGATCGTGAATTCCGGAGCCTCTTGTAATATCGCTGCCGCAAGAACACCTTCTTCGTTAAGCTGATCTCCAGCTAAAAGACGATAATACGTATCCCACCGTTCAGACAGGCTTAGGTTTTGTGCCCACGAGACCGTGCGATAGGCGCTTTTTGTCTGGCTAGAAACGAGCACGAAAGCGCCGAGCATTAGAGACGAAAGCAGAAATAACGGTTTCTTCTCGAGACAGCCGGCTACGAAATAGATCGCTGCGATGACCATCGCAGGCATCAAAAACGCCGACATTAGATACACATAAAAGGCGACAAAACTTCCGACGGATAGTCCAATAAGTTGGTAGGCTTTCGAGTTGCCAATGGAGCTGGTGGACAGCAGTACTAAAAGAAAGAGCTGAATAGGGCTGAACAAGCTAGCTAATGACGACAATTGAATGTTGGGATCGTTCATTACTATCGTTATGCCGATCAGGCCAATGGTAAACAAGATGCTGGTTCCCGTTGAAATGGGAAGGCGACTGATCTTGCTGGCTTCTGAATATCTCTTTTTGAAAATACCTCGCAGGGTAAGGTACGAAGCACTCATTGCGATATAGCAATAAATGAATTCGTAGCAGGTTTGTGAAAGGTTCGGACCATTCAAAGAGGCTAATCCAATGTATTCGATGTACATCTTAGGAAGGGTGAAATAAGCGAAGTGGGAAATAGTAAGAACAGAAAGGATGCTGAAGCCGCCAGTGATCATACCAATGATCAACGGTAAGGTCTGAACGAAGCCTAGTACAAATAATGCCGTTTCGATGTTTGAAAGCATGGGGGCACACCGCTAAAGCCCCATTGTGCACCGGGTTGATGCCAGTAATTTGTGAATACTGTGGAAAACGCTTCACAATTGACTAGACGAATCGTGGGGGATTTATCATTAACGGAGGCGAGCGTTAGGCGGCCTTTTTCTCCATCGCCTTTTTGAGCTCTTCCATCCCGAAGAAAGAGGCGCAGGCTAGGTCAATAAGCTGGGCGCTCAACTTCGGAGGGATAGAGAAGAAGTGGACGTGGTCACAGATAATATTGAGAATGTCGCGAGGGTGAACACTTCGAAATTCTCGATCGGCTTGATGATAATACCGTTCCACTAAGTAGCGGAACGCTTGCTCATCGAATTCTATAGCATTCTTTTTACAAACCACTTGAAAGATGAATTTGAAGTCGGCTTCTGTGGGATTCGGAGTTTCGATTTTATAGCGGATACGACGCCAAAAAGCCTCGTCTCCTAAATCATTCGGATCCAGGTTAGTTGAAAAGATAAGAAAAATTTCAAAAGGAACTGGGACTTTTTTTCCGGTTCCCAAAGAGAGAAAGTCCATCTGCTTTTCTAAAGGATAGATCCAGCGGTTCAGTATTTCCGTCGGCTTTACTTTTTGTCTTCCAAAATCATCAATAAGAAGGACGCCGCCATTCGCTTTCAACTGAAACGGACTCTCATAACTTAGTTGCCCCTTGCGATAGCTTAGGTCGAGCATCTCCAAAGTTAACTCTCCTCCGACTACTACGAAGGGACGAAGCGCATAAACCCAGCGGGGATCTACGGATCCCGGATTCGCTTTTAGCGGATGTTCGTCAGGCAAAGATTCTAAGGGAATCGGGATGTGAACTTTCTCGTCGAATACCTGGATGATCTCGCCATTGGCTTCAATGGCATAAGGAATAAACATTCCCTGGCGGAACAATCGGGCGATGCGTTCCGACATCGTGGTCTTTCCGTTGCCGGGTTTTCCAAATAGAAAAATGGGGCCGCCCGAATTAATTGCTGGGCCTAGTTGGTTGAGGTATTCGGAGCCTATTTTGATGTCGCTAAAAGCGGTATCGAGATGCTTCTTTTTTACGAGTCGCGAAGTAAACTTTTGCGCTTTTACCGATTCGGTATAGATCTTCGCGGAAACGGGAGCAGGTCCGTAATAAGGAGATCGTTCCTTTATTCCTGCGGTGTATTCCGCTCCCTTGCTCGTTAGTCCGAGCGTCAAACCCATTCCGCCGCCAATGCCTCCGCCGCCCACCGGAGCGATGAAATCTTTGTCGCGGAGTGACGTGATGATGGGATCTACGAGGCCTGCAGGAAGCTTCAGCATCTGGACTAGCAAAGAGCCACGGGTAGCGCCTTGCGCGTTAAGCATCTTTAGGATGCAGTCTTCGATGAAAAAACCTTCAATTTCAGCTTCTTCGAGGGACTGAGGGCGTTTGGGCATCCACACGTTGCCGGACTCCTTATTGCTTGAATCAGTGAAAGCTATATCGGAGTTATGGGCGAACCAATTTAGGGCATTAGGAGGCGGGTTTGTGAGGGATTTTTAAGGGGTGGCTGACGAGGTCAGCCACCACCGAAGAGAAGGTAAGCCAAGCTACTTTGTCTTCAATAGCGGTCGGAAATCGTTCCATCGCGAGTAGAACTGCACAACCATGAGAACCACCACGATGATCCCAACCGGAAGACCTGAGGGCTCCACAAAAAGATGAATGCCTAGAATATTGACTACGATCGGCGCTAACAACACCAACGCAAGATCTACGAAACGATTGGAGAGAAGAAAGACACCTGCAATCGTTTCAATGAACTTCACCAAAGGTAAAAAATATTTCATCGCCATAAAGCCCGCGAAGACCTGAGCCATTTGAGGACTTGGCGGTGGAACCGGCATCAATTCGATTCCAGCGACAAAATATAGAAATCCTGTTGCTCCAAAGATAGTGAAAATAAGACCAAGCAATATTCTACTGATGAGAAAAACCCATTTCATGAATCCCCCTTTTGTTGAATTATACCAAATGACTTTTGGCTATCTATCGTGACGCGATACGTCGATCCGTACTGCTTAAATACGCACAAGCTCAGTACAGCAGCATTTAAGTAGCTTTAAAGTTGCGGTCTCCCGCCTGAAAAACGGGAGGCCCCAACGATTTTCAAATAATTGTTTTGCCCACTATTTTTTCATCGACACCTGAGTTATGTACCTTGAATGAGCGATGAAACCCCACAGGTCGAATTAACCGAAATAGACGAAGCACTGCGCGCGGCCCAGATCAATCCGGCGTACGCCAACATGTTCTATGATGCTTTCCTCAACGCCGATATTTTCATTCCTGCACTTCGCGCGGATAAAAAACCAGGCGAATGGAGGCCCCTTAGTACTTCCGAAAGATTTTTCCCGCTCTACCTTCGTCACGAAGAAGTACGCGCGGTTCCCGTATTTGACCGTCTGGAAAAGCTAAAGACTTGGGCGAAAGACAAAGCTTTCGATTATCTGACTCTAAAAGCTCATATCTTCCTGAAGGTGGTCGCCCCTGAAGTTGCCATCGTCCTAAACGAAGGAACTGAATTACATTACCTTTTCACTCCCGAAATATTGGAGAGTCTAAGGGAAGCGGTAAAGTCAGTCCATTTGAACTAACGTTTTCTCGAAGGCCGCTGTCAGGCAAATAGATCCTAACGAAATACGGGCCAACCGAAGTAGAAAGGATCTATGGATTTTCTTATCATTTAATATTTCGGCGCAACCTCATCCGTCCTTGGATTCGTAAAAAGTGTGCTATAAGCCTTCGTTATGAATATTGCCCCAAAACCTTTGCCGGAAGTGGGAGACGTCGCCGAACTCACGGTAACTTCTATCCAATCCATCGGAACTTTTCTGGATTGGGGCAAACCTAAAGACCTCTTTCTCCCTTTTTCAGAAACCATTCGAGATCTCCAAGAGGGGGATAAGGTCGTTGTTTATCTATTTGTCGATAATAACCAGCGAAGTTGCGCTTCCATGAAAGTGGAGAAGTTTCTCGATAAGACTCCAGGCGACTTGCGAGAGCGGGACGAGGTAGACCTCTTTATCCTTTCCCAGACGGACCTAGGTTTTAAGGCCGTCATCAAGGGCCGCCATTTAGGCATGCTCTATCGAAATGAAATTTTTAAAACGATTCGAGTCGGGCAGTGCTTGCAAGGTTATATCAAGAAGATCCGAGAGGATGGGAAGATCGATCTAACTCTTCAGCGAACAGGGAATAAAGACTTTCAAGATATAGGGGAACAGATACTTTCCGTCTTAGAAAGCCGCGGAGGTTTCCTACCTGTCTGCGACAAAACTTCGGCAGAAGTGATTTACGATCTTTTCGGCGTGAGCAAGAAGAAGTTCAAAATGACCATTGGTGGATTGTATAAAAGACAGCTCATCTCTATCGAACCAGATGGAATCAGCCTTAGAAATTAATTCTCTTTGTGGCTTTTAACCTTCGGCTCGGGTTCCTTTGGCGCGCCTGGCTTTTTGCAATTCTCCCAGCACAGTTTGAATTCCCCCATAATAGGCGTGGCTCGGACCTCTTTACCCATGTCGGGCTTATCGTGAGCCCTCACTGAGACATCGGTGACCTTAAAATGATATTCCACCATCGGATCTCCCACTTCGAGCGCTATCGATTTGATCATTCTAACGTTAGCGACTTTGTCCTTATCCACAAAATCGAAGCTAAATGGGAATTGCATTTTTGATTCTTTCAAAGCAGTTTTGAAACTCTCCTCTGCCGCCATCTTATCGTTGAATTGCTCTAAGAGAAGCTTTTTGGCCCAGGGCAATCGCTGTGGTATCCAGTCCCCTTTATCGTTGTCTTTGCGAATAGATTCTTTTGAAAATCGAGCGTCCGGCTGGAACAGCGAGGCTTCATCTTCTTTCCAAACGGTTGCCGTCATAATGTTAATTTTGGCCTGAACTCCCAGATTTTGCTTTTGCGTAAATTCCACGCGGGAATGGCTCTTCTTATATTCCTTCGTGAGGCGTTCTAATGCCCCTTCGTCGGACGCTTTTGCTACAGCGGAAACTTCATGA
>JBBQIT010000142.1:0-9081 GCA_038325205.1 Bdellovibrionota bacterium | reverse complement strand
TTCCCATGGCTCCCACAAGTCTTCCAGCCGACAGAAAGAAAAATTTACTTTAGGAAAGCGCGTTTGCATTGCCTCCGCCACGTGATCGCCCAGAGCCAAACAATGGCAGTGAATCGGGCCCGCGTGAATCCCCGAAAGGTTTTCGACGAGCCCCATCAAAGAAGGAAGGTAGCGATTATCGGCGATACACGCGACTCGTAACGGCGAAAGATCCGCCGGAACTGAGATGACGTCACGGCTGTGTAACTCCTTCTCCGCTAAATGAGATTGGAGAGCCTCTCGCAATCTTTGCAACTTACTTTCGATCACATCCCATGGGTATTCCAAAAGCGCGTTTTGAAACTTGCTCCACACTTCCGCGGAAGTCATTTGTTTGTGAAATAGGCTATGGGGAATTCCCATCGATTCCGCCAGTGACCTAGTCCGCTCATCTAAAGCGACCAAAAACGAAGGAACTCGGTGAGTCGACGCGACAATGCAGGGATGGATACGAAAACTTAAGATCGATCGGGCCGAAGCGATCACTTTTCCATGAAGCTCTGGAGATCGGGGGGCATGGAAGGAGGAAAGTCCCGGTTTCGGTCCTTTAAAGAGAAAATCGCTCGGTTGCTGCGCAAGATAAAGTGTCCGGGTGTGTCGGTCGCTTTTTTCGAAGAGTTCTTTAGTCAAAAGCAAAACCCTGTCTCGATCTAATTCCGGCGAACGATAGTGAAAGGGACCGGGACAAAAGACGTTTGCGGCTTCGGCCTGAGCGAAAGGAGATGTCCGATACGTGATCGAGGGGCAGCCAGTGAGTCGATAGGCGCCCTCACCTAAGGCCTTTTTTACTACTTGAGCGGTCAATTCATCCCGGACCGATAACGGTCCAGAACTCTCGTACCAGTAGCGCAGCAAATTTTCGGCGTGAGAATCGATCTCTACTTCAGCGCCTAAACTCGCTTGGGAGCCCAGGCCCAAAGGAATGACGGGACGATCGATATAGGCAAAGTGTTCCCGGGAGTAACCGATTCGAATCGAGCCATCGGCGCCTACGATATTCGTGCCGCAAAGCACAATCGCGTCACAGGCTTTCAACTCGTCTAGCCGGGCGGAAGTAGGAGGCTCGTGCATCGGCACGCGAATCAACTCGTGACGTGCTAAGAGGCGTTCAACTGCTTCGGTAATGAAGTAGTCACCGACGTTTGGCATGGCGTTGCCAACGTCAGCGGTCAGGAGCGCAATTCGCATATGCGAAGATGTTCACAAACCGACGGCAAAATGGCAAGGCGACCCGCTCCGCGGAAAAGGCAGATCTAGATCTAGGTCTAGGTAATAGAGCTAACGCTAGCGCTGACGCTAAAAGGGATGCGCCCTAGAGAACCTTGATAGGACTTCGGCGGGACACTAGGTTACCCAACGTGGCATTTCCGTTTGAAAAAATGGCGGTATATCAGAAAGCAGAGATATGGGCCGGGTTAGCTGAGGAGTTTGGGAAGCGCTCGCCTGCTCGGACTAGTTACGGAATGGTTGACCAACTACTACGAGCAGCGAATTCCATCCCCCTAAATGTCGCCGAAGGCTTAGGACGCTGGGGAATAGCCGACCGTAAACGCTTCTTTCAGATCGCTCGAGGCTCTGTTTTTGAATGTGTTCCTATTCTAAGCTTTCTTTTACGACGAAAGATCATCACGAAGGCCGAATACGACAACGCCTACCAGATTCTCGACCAACTCGGTAGAATGCTCACCACATTGGGCAAAACCAACCACCGAGACAACTAGCGTTAGCGTCAGCGCTAGCTTTAGCTTTATTACCTAGATCTAGACCTAGATCTATTTATGTCCGGACATAAGATTGAGCGCTGATCCCGCTTTGAACCATTTCACCTGCTCTGCCGTGAGCGTGTGCTTCAATTGAATCTTGTCTTCTTTTCCGCTCTTGTGATGCAAGACGGCGGTCAACTGACCGTTGGGAGAAAGATCTTTCAAACCCAGTACGCTCACATGATCCGTCTCTTCGACTTTGTCGTAGTCGGCCGAATTAGCAAAGGTGAGGGGAAGGATTCCCTGTTTTTTGAGATTCGTCTCGTGAATGCGGGCGAAGCTTTTAACGATAACCGCAGCGCCACCTAGGAAGCGAGGAGACATCGCAGCGTGCTCTCGACTACTGCCTTCCCCGTAGTTGTCGTCTCCGACGACAACCCAGCGTAGGCCCTTTGCTTTGTAGGCTCTGGCCAAGGCAGGAACGGGGACATTTCTGTCACCGGTTTCAAGGTTCGTCCCGACGCCCGGGGCTCCGCCGAAGGCATTAATAGCGCCCGTAAACATATTGTCGCTGATGTTATCGAGATGGCCTCGGAAACGAAGCCAGGTGCCTGCGGGACTAATATGATCGGTTGTGCATTTGCCTTTGATTTTCATCAACAGCGGCAACTTTGTAAAATCTTTACCATCCCAGGGAGAAAAAGGAACTAAGAGTTGCAACCGTTTGCTATCAGGAGCCACTTTTACGACGGTGTTTTCTCCGTTTGGTGGCGGCGCTTGATATCCTGCCAAAGCTTCAACGAATCCATTTGGTGGAATCTCAGGCGCTTTGCGCGGAGGCTCTAGTCTGAATTTTTTCCCGTCGCTGCCGGTAAGTTCATCCGCCAACGGATTGAATTCGAGATTTCCGCCGAGTCCGATCGCAACTACGATTTCAGGGCTTCCAATGAAGGAGAGAGTCTCGGCATTCCCGTCGTTACGAGCGGGGAAGTTACGATTAAAAGAGCTTAGGATCGAATTGGATTCGCCCTTTTTAATATCATCGCGCTTCCACTGTCCGATACAAGGGCCGCAGGCGTTCGCAAGGACCGTTCCTCCGATCGCTTCAAGCGCCTGTAACTGTCCGTCGCGCTGAATCGTTTTATAGATCTGATCCGAGCCCGGGCTAACCATGAGGGGAATCGACATTTTTAGTCCGTGAGCCGAAGCCTGTTTCGCGATATCAACGGCACGAGAAATATCTTCGTATGAAGAGTTGGTGCAGCTTCCGATTAACGTCGAGGAAAGCTTGGCGGGCCATCCCTTGGCCTTCACGTCTTTTCCCAATTGGGAGACCGCGCGGGCGAGATCAGGCGAGCCGGGTCCTACGACTTGAGGCTCTAACTTCGAAAGATCGATCTCTACGATCTGATCAAAATATTTTCCGGGATCCTTTTCGACTTCCGGATCGGCTTGTAAAAGGGCTTGGTGCTTTGATGCAATATCGGCAAGGTCCGCTCTTTTGGTGGCTTTGAGATAGGTCACCATCTTTTCGTCGAAAGGAAACACCGAGGTCGTAGCGCCAAGCTCAGCGCCCATATTGGTAATGGTTCCTTTTCCCGTGCAGCTGATGGTTCGAGCGCCAGGTCCAAAATATTCAATGATGCGGTTCGTCCCGCCCTTGGTGGTGAGGACTCCGAGAAGATAACAAATAATATCTTTGGGAGCCGTCCAGCCTTTCATTTCGCCGGTTAAATGCACGCCAACCAACTTCGGGTATTTCACTTCCCAAGGAAGGCCCGCCATCGCATCCACCGCGTCGGCGCCACCGACACCAATCGCAAGCATGCCTAAGCCGCCAGCGTTAGGAGTGTGCGAGTCGGTTCCAATCATCAATCCACCAGGGAAACCGTAATTTTCCAGTACGACTTGGTGAATGATGCCGGATCCCGGCTTCCAAAATCCAATCCCACAACGGGCCGAAGCATCTTTCAAAAATTCATAGACTTCATGATTCTCGTCGAGAGCGGTCTTCATGTCTTTTGAAGCGCCTTCGTAAGCGCGAATCAAATGATCGCAATGTACGGTCGTGGGAACTGCGGTTTGGCTCTTTCCCGAACTTAGGAACTGAAGCAGTGCCATTTGAGCTGTCGCGTCCTGCATCGCCACGCGATCTGGTCGGAGCGCCAAAATACTCTCCCCTGCTTTGAGCTCTTGCCCCTCAGGGTCATCCAAATGGCCAAATAAAATCTTCTCGGCTAGCGTCATCTTTCGATTCAATCGCTTTTGTACCTTTTGGATACGTTCAGCCATTGTCGAGTAAGCGGTTGATACCATTTCTTTGGTAGTTTCGATCTTCATGAGTAGCCTCAATTTTTTCGCCTATCGGCGAGGTTCGGTTCCGTAATTTCAGTTCTGCAATACCGCCAAAGAAATTATCACCTCCTTTGACGACTATCACGGTCAAATATTTGGTCCATTGGCGCCAGTCATTGCCACGGGGCTAGGCTACCCGTAAAATGAACAGGCGTCGCAATTTCCGGGGGTATGATTATCCTTTCGCATGGCCTAAGCAAGCTTGTCTTTTTTAGCATTTTCGTTGGAGTGGCGTTCCCGCATTCCGCCCTGGGAGCGGGCCAGTCAGCCCCTGTCTTAAGGCCTAAATACAAAGTCGAGCAGCCAGCGCCTCCGCCGCCGGTGTTACGACCCAAACGAGTGAGCCAGGATGGGGTAAACGAAGGGGTAGATGAAGAGGAACAAGAGCCAGTCCGGTCGGAACCTAAAACTCCGCTTAGGGCTACCACCTTAAGTCTACTCGTCACGACTCCTTTGATTCACGAGAACACTTTTGATGGACGCTTTAAGGCCTATGGACTGTGGGTCGCCCTAGCCTTTCCGCTCTTTCATCTGCCATGGCACGGAACCGCCTATTTAGAAACCGGCCCAGCCGCCACTTACGCTTCAGTAGCTCTGCTTCAACCGGCGGTAAATTTCAGTCATATCTATCTCAATACGCCGATCCGGTTTCGCACGGTTTTCATGGCAAGTTCCCATTGGGAGTGGGAGTTGGCGGCAGGACTTCAAGTGAAGTGGTTCGAATATGATTCTAGGCCGACCACCGACGGCGGATTTCGAATGGTAAGCAAAATATTTAGCAATATCGATCCGGATTTCGCCATCGGAGCCATGTACCGGCTCTCCCCTGGGTTTAGACTCCGCCTGACGGCAGGCTTCTTATATCTGGGAGTAGGAACCGAATTTAATCTCTAAACTGATGGGCCGCGCTTTTTCCAAGCTCACGATTCAGCCGAGCGATATTCGTTAATTTGATCTCTTTCGGACACGCGGCTTCGCAGCTTCCCGTATTCGAGCAAGCACCAAAACCTTCGGCGTCCATCGTCGCTACCATATTTGCGACTCTCTGGTGACGCTCTGGTTGTCCTTGCGGAAGCAGCGCCAGGTGAGAAACTTTGGCGCCTACAAAAAGCATTGCCGACTCATTTTTGCATGCGGCGACACACGCCCCGCATCCAATACATTGGGCGGCGTCCATCGCTAGTTCCGAACGCTCTTTGCCAATCAGCTGCCCGTTAGCGTCCGTAGCATTTCCCGTATTTACCGAAACAAAGCCGCCGGCAGCCATGATCCGATCGAAAGCTCGTCGGTCAGTAGAAAGATCTTTTAAAATCGGAAAAGGTTTGGCTCGCCACGGCTCGATAGCAATCTTTTGGCCGTCTTTAAAGCGTCGCATATGGAGCTGACACGTCGCCGTTCCCCGATCGGGTCCGTGCGCATTTCCATTGATCATTAGCGCACAGGATCCACAAATCCCTTCACGGCAATCGTGATCGAATTCGACTGGCTCCTCGTTTTTTGTGATCAACTCTTGATTGAGCACGTCGAGCATCTCAAGAAAGGACATGTCTTCAGAAATATTATCGATCCTATAATCAACAAATTTGCCGGACTGTTTCGGCCCTTTCTGGCGCCATATTTTTAGATCGAAGCGCACGACGTCTCCTTTCCCGCGACTACATTCATTTGTAACTCCGTTGCGCGAGATGAATATTCTCAAAATTCAGCGTCTCTTTATTGAGAACCGGGGCTTTGCCCTCTCCCGCGTACTCCCAAGCAGCGACGTACGAATACTTCTCATCGTTTCGAAGCGCTTCGCCATCGGGCGTCTGAAACTCTTCTCTGAAATGCGCGCCGCAAGATTCTTTGCGATCTAAAGCGTCGATACACATAAGCTCGGCCAGTTCCATGAAGTCCGCGACCCGTCCCGCTTTTTCTAACTCTTGGTTGAGAGAACTGGCTTCTCCAGGAATGCGAAGATCACTCCAAAACTCTTTTCGGGTTTGCCGGATAAGCTCGATGCCTTTTTTCAGGCCCTCTTCCGTACGAGCCATTCCACAATACTCCCAAAGTATTTTCCCTAAGTGACGATGGAAATCGTCGACCGTGCGTTTTCCATTGATACTTCGAAGTTTGTCGATGAGAGCTTTGGTCTCTTGCACGACGGACTTGAAAGCTTCGTGCTCAGTGGTAACAGGAGCCAATTTATTGCCCCCAATATAGTTTCCAATCGAAAAAGGAGCCACGAAATAACCATCGGCCAAGCCTTGCATAAGCGCGGAAGCTCCCAACCGATTGGCGCCGTGATCTGAGAAATTAGCTTCTCCCAAAACAAAAAGACCTGGGATAGTGCTCATTAAGTCGTAATCCACCCAAAGACCACCCATGGTGTAATGAACCGCGGGATAAATGCGCATGGGAACCTTATAGGGGTCTTCACCCGTGATGCGCTCGTACATTTGGAAAAGGTTGCCGTACTTTTCGGCTATGTTCTCTTTGCCTTGTCGTTGAATCGCGTCTCTAAAATCAAGGAAAGCCCCAAGTCCGGTAGGTCCTACGCCGCGACCTTCATCACACACGCGTTTCACCGCTCGAGAGGCGATGTCTCGAGGCGCTAAGTTCCCATAGCTGGGGTACATGCGCTCTAGGAAATAATCTCTTTCGGCATCTGGGATCTCGGGGGGAGATCGTTTGTCCCCTTGTTGCTTAGGAACCCACACTCGCCCATCATTTCGAAGCGATTCGGACATCAAGGTTAATTTCGACTGGAAATCCCCGGTTACCGGAATACACGTCGGATGAATTTGCGTGTAACAAGGATTTCCAAAGAAGGCTCCTCGTTTGTAAGCGCGCCAAATAGCTGACGTGTTGCACTGTTTCGCATTCGTCGAGAGGTAGAAAACGTTTCCGTAACCGCCAGTCGCCATCACCACCGCGTCAGCGGCATGCGAGCTTATTTCCCCGGAAATCAAATCTCTCGTTACGATACCGCGAGCGTGCCCATCTACGATGACCAGATCCAACATCTCGTGCCGGGAGAATAGCTCGACTTGCTTAATTCCCCACTGCCGCATCAAAGCGCTGTAAGCGCCTAATAAGAGCTGTTGTCCCGTTTGTCCTCGAGCGTAAAACGTGCGGGAGACTTGGGCGCCACCGAACGAACGATTGGTTAATGTGCCACCGTACTCACGCGCGAAAGGAACCCCTTGGGCCACACATTGATCAATGATGTTTACTGAAACTTGGGCCAAACGATAGACGTTCGCTTCTCTAGCACGAAAATCTCCGCCTTTTACCGTGTCGTAAAAAAGTCGGAATACGGAATCGCCATCATTTTGATAGGCCTTCGCGGCGTTTATTCCTCCCTGAGCGGCAATGGAATGCGCGCGCCTGGGACTTTCATGATAGGTGAAAACTTTTACTTTATATCCCTGCTCCGCAAGCGTTGCGGCGGCAGAAGCTCCGGCTAGTCCCGTTCCCACAACAATGACAGAATGCTTGCGACGGTTTGCCGGATTAACAAGTTTGTTATCAAACTTTTTTTGATCCCATTTTTTTTCGATAGGCCCCTGAGGGACTTTGGAATCTAATTTGGAGGTCGTCATGGATTTTGGCCCCCGGTGAAAATGACATAGAGAGGCTGACTAATAAAACCGCCAGCGACCAGGATCGCAAAGGCCCAGCCAATCTTTTTTAAGGTGGGATTAGCACTACTGGCCAGCCCCAAAGATTGAAAAGCGGACTTAAACCCGTGACTCAAGTGCAGGAGTAAAACAATGAGGGAAACGAGATACCATACGGCATATAGCGGCTCGCTAAACTTCTCGACGACCAACCGGTGCAAGTCTCGCATCTCAACGCCGTCGTAGGTAACCCTATAGTCGGTGCCCCATTTAAAAGTAATTAGATGCAGAACCAGAAAAACAAAAAGAAGGGAGCCGGAGAGAATCATGGTCCGAGCCGCAAAGCTTGACCCTTTTTCGCTGCCTTGCTCGTAATAGCGGCCTACAGGCTTTGAGATTTTTCCGGTCAGAAAGAGTTGGTATGCCAAAAAAATATGAATACCAAAGACAAGGACTAGACCCACTTCAGCGGGATAGACCAACAGATGATTGCTGGTAAGCGAGTACGTATACTTATTGTAAGTCTCCGCACTCACTAGAATCAGCATGTTCTCGAGCATGTGTACGAAAACAAAAAGACTAATCGCCAAGCCGGTAAATCCGACCAAAGTCTTTTTGCCTACGGTACTTTTGAAATAATCTAGCGTGGAAACCATATCGACCCTTAACAATACCAGGCGTCGGGGGAGAGTCCCCTTTTGCTATTCAATAATTTCGAGAACCGATCGTTTGCGGAGCTTGGTGGAAGCTGCCGTCAAAATCGTTCTTAAGGCTTTCGCCGTTTTACCTTGTTTGCCTATTACCTTTCCCAAATCTGATTTGTCGACCACCAACTCGAATACTGTGGTTTGCTCACCTTTGATTTCGGAAATTCGTACTTCGTTCGGCAGGTCTACTAGTGCTCTTATCATGCACTCGAGTAGTTCCTTTAATGTTGGCTCAGCCGCCATATGTCACCCCAGAAGATGTCACGCTACCAATTGTCACAATTCGCGGATCAGCTGTTAAAATTGCCATAGCCATGCCCCCTCCGGCAATAGAATTCTAGTGTACTGCCACGCGTTAACTGGCTGGATCGCATTCTGAAAATCGATTTAGCGAGATTATGATCTAGTTATCAAGGGACCCTTCCCGAAAGCCGATAAGTTTAAAGTCCAACCCTATGTCACCGAGGATGTAACGTGTCTGATAGAGACGACGAAGAACCAAGAGAAAAAACGGTCATAATCACCGAAAAGGTGGAGATCAGCGACCGCACGGCGGCCTATGAACCTTACCTCATTCAAATCTCTGGTCGTGAAACGGGCCAGATGTTCAATTTGACTGGTAAGACCGTAAAACTGGGACGCGATGCCACGTGCCAGATTGTTTTAGACGACCCA
>JBBQIT010000141.1:0-9095 GCA_038325205.1 Bdellovibrionota bacterium | reverse complement strand
GGCTTCTTGATCGTAGCCTTGGCTTTGGCGGTTGTTCTTTTCTGGGTTGGTAAGTCGGTCCGTGAGAGCACAACCTCGTGAAACAGCTGAGCCTCAGACGCGTACTCAATCTCTCGGTTATTCTGGGTCTAGCTGCGGCCGCTGCGATTCTCAGTCTGAGCTTTTGGGACTTGAGTACGAGAATAGACACACAGTTTCGGCGAGAGGCAGAGGAACGCGCCCATCTTGTAGCCCGACTTATGCTGAACGCGCTCTTATTGTCGGACTATCAAGAGGTGCAATCTACCGCCGAGAACTTGCTTGAGCACCGCCAAGTGGTGGGAGTGAAAGTTACCAACGCTCACGGTGAATCGATCGTTGACCTCAAACCTGAACGTGCCCACTCCAAGGAATATGTCACAGTCCTACCTATAAGGAATGACGGCAACGGAACCACAATGGGAACGCTGCAGATTGAGCAGTCTTATGACTTTTTTGCGCACCTGCTTGTGATGAGATTCGTTGGCATCCTACTGAGTATTTTTACTCTCGGCGCGGGTTTACTGGTGATATATATCTGGGCCTCTCGAACTGTCGTTTCATTCTTCTTGCAAGTAAGCGACCGCTTTCAGCTTTTAATGAGAGACCAGAGTTCTACCATGAAAACCGAATGGCGATTCAGGGAACTCTCGGAATTATGCAGCAAGTTCAACGAGCTCTCTGGGGAAATGCTCGCGCTTCGAAAAACGGAGCGAGAACAGGCAAAATTTGTAGCGCTCGCCGAACTTGCTTCTCAGGTAGCTCATGACATTCGCTCTCCCGCTACCGCCATTTGCGTTATATCAACCACAACCTCGGGTCTTTCCGGCATGGAGCGCAATGTACTACGAGGCGCGGCGGAACGTATTAACGGCATCGCCGAGGAACTGCTCGAGCGACGCCGCAGTTGGACTTCTCCACAAGTGGGAAGAGATTTAACTGCAGTCAACCTACTACCGGTGCTCACAGACCTAATAGACGAGAAACATTTCGAGTTCCGTGGCCGACCGGGTGTAAGAGTGCAATTGCAGGCTAAAGACGGGTTAAATAGACTCTTCTGCTGGGCGGATCCCGAACAATTAAAACGCATCTTTTCAAACCTAATTAATAATGGCCTGGAGGCCATGAACTGGAACGGCGCTATCGTAATTGAGCTCTCGCAGCACGAAGGTGTCGCCTCGATCAACTTTCGTGACGAAGGAAGAGGAATTCCAAGCGAAGTCCTTCCACGATTACTTCAACGCGGGCAAACATTCGGGAAGAAGGGTGGCACAGGCTTAGGTCTGGCTATGTCGAATGAGTCCATAAAAGCATACGGCGGCAGTCTTGAAATTAGCTCAGAAGTAGGCGTGGGAACTACGGTTACGGTTCGTATTCCCACGTGCCTGCCTCCAGCTTGGTTTGTTTCGGAACTCGTTGTTCCAGTCGGATCAGAGGTAGTTATTCTCGATGATGATTCTGCCATCCATGATCTATGGCGAGCCAAGTTCGGTTCCATTAAGGGGAAACCGAACTTTCAAAGTTATTGCTTCTTCACCGAAACAGAGATGGCGGCTTGGCTGCAAGATAAAGCGAACCCTATGGCTCCACGAACGTTTCTCGTTGACTATGAGCTTACTGCCTATGGAACTACCACCGGTTTGGAAGTGATTAAACGGTTAAGACTTACGGAAAACGCAATTCTGGTAACCGGCAGGTATTCAGACCCCGCGATAGTTGAAAACTGCGAACGATTGGGCGTTCGTCTGCTTCCAAAACCAGTTTTATCGGTGCTGCCGGTGCGTGTACTTTAAGAAGTTAGAACGTGGTGGCGGACTTTACGAGAAACGACGATGTCGTGAGTTTCCGGGCGAGCGATTTCTAGCGCTTAAGCATTCCTAAACCGATTCCCTTCCTTGAGATTCTGAGATCAAAAATGCGATCCAAACTGCAGTTCTCTCATGCCGGTGGGTCAAGTAGCGATTACGTTACGCTCAACAGTTTAACGGATGATTTACTTCCCATAGGGGGCTATTGAATATGTCTGGAATTACAGCCGAAAGAAAAACGTATCTTAAGCAGGAAGCCACCGATCAAATCGCTCAAGCTATCGCTGCGGTACAGAACGAGTTACAAAAATCGGCTGACGTAGTTGAAGTGCCAACTACCGCGCTTGCTTATTGGCTTCAAAGGCTTCAATCAATGAAGAAAGGGATTGATGATCCAACGAGTAGCCCTTGGTCGGAAATCTGGATCAATGGCAGAGGCTAAGCGAGAGTGGGTTTCCGAATACGTCAAAAATTTCGGAGGCTATCTCGGGAGCAGCTGTTATCAATGAATGTAATAACAAAAGTAAGCATCGTAGCCGTCCACGCTCAATTATCCTGAACGGTAATGGTTACTTTAGGCACTGTTGTTCTCGATTTTTGCCCCTGAAGATCAATCAGCAACGTCTCACGCAAAAAAAGCATATCGGCGTTACTCACCCGGAGGCACCCCTGAGTGATTCGAAGCTGTCCTTTTCCGCGCCAGTATCCTCGTCCTCCCAGTGTTCCCCCATGAATAAGTAGTCCGGTTCGTCTGAAGACATCCTGAGCCAAAAGTGCGTCTCCCGAAATCGCTTCTAAGCTTACCGCACCCCAAGGTCCGTAAGATTTCTGCGGCCATGCGAAAGTCTCTTGGAACCGGGAGCCATCGTAGACTCCTGGGGGTGTATTGCCGAACTCCCCGAACACTGAGGTTTCATCCCCACGGACGCCGCGTGCTAGAACTTGAATACTTCGAAGAATTCGTCCGCTCTGCTCAACGGTCATACGTCCGCTGAGGTTTCTATTTTTAGGGACGACTACGCGAAGATGAAGAGTATCCATCAGTCCTTCCTTTCACTCTCTCTCTTAATGGAGACGCTTCCCTTTTTCTTCGAGATCCCCATTTCTTTTGTTTTCGCAGCCGAGATTAATTCTTTCGCAAGTATTTGCTCAGGCTGCCTATCCGTAGTAATTTTTTTCGTTACCTTCTCCAAGTCTTCCACTGAGTAGTCCCCTATCTCATTTATCCACCAATCGAGAACAGGCGACCACTTGTGCTGATAAAAACGATCGGCGTTCTTAAGAAAAAAGGACGGGTTCGCGTTGAAGAGTTCGAAGAGATAGTTTGAATAGTTCGTCGCGTAAGAAGCATCTACGCCTGAGTTCCCCATGCTGAAGATTTTGTCGATAATCGCAATATCTTCATTCTTTGCAGCGATGGCAATTAAACGGTGCCAAACTTTTTCATTGTTAAACCCCGGGGCCCCTAAATTCGAAAGGTGTCCCTGCTTGAAGACTTGATCGCTCTTCGAGAGCGGCTTGTCCGTGCCGGCCGTAACAAAAGTACTCATCGAAGTGATTAATAGAATCAAGAACAACAAATTACGCATTTCCCTATCACTCTCTCTATTCATTGCGTTGGTTTAATGGCCGCTTTTTAGAGCTTCCGACCATGGTCTACACGAAGTAGGAACGGTTTCCATATCAATTCTAGGAAGCAAATCTAATGCCGTTTGCACGGGCTAGAATCGATAGCGGTACGTTTCAAAATTGAGATTTATGGCCAATTCAATCCCCATACCTGCGACCTATGCCCCTTAAGGGACGCTGAGTGACCTTTTTTGACCTCAAGCCGTACCCTTGGTGCCCCAAAAGACCAGTACCTATAAGGGAAAATCATAACTCGATGGCGGCACTGGACTTGCACATTGCGCAAGAGCCCCAGCGGGGTTTCATACAGGAGATAAAGGACATGGGATTGTTGGATAAGGTAAAGAGTCTTTCTGCGGATGTCGCAAATAACGGTAAATGGACTGAAGATCTGAGCCAAACTATTAGGTCGTCGTTAGTTCCGTTACTCGAATCCGCCAAGGAACACATCAAAGAAGACGTTGCGTATTTGAAGTATATTGCCACTCCTCTTTTTAAGGCGTTGCCGCTTCCCGTTCAGTTGATCGGAAGAGAACGGCTACGATGGGATGCAATCTTACTCGATATTAGAAACGAGATCGTTCTGCCAGCTGGGGGAAATATCAAGCCAGACGCTCAGACGGCTAAACAGATTGCAGAGATTGTGAAACGACATCATTCAGCTAAGTAAGAGTTAGACATTACGTAATTGAGATACCCTGCTTCTTTTTGGATACAAAAAGGGAGTGGGGTAACTCAATTATCGGAATGCGTAAGACGTAGTGAAGGACTATCGACCGAGGCGTGGCCAGGAATTATTTGCAGTACGACTGCCAGAAAGTCCAGAGCACAATTAATAGCAATCCGATGAGGAAAGTGACAAATACATAGGCCTTGCAGAAAACGATTTGAGCTCGCGTTAACTTACTTCTGAAATCGTAATCCGGAAAATGCCTCCTCGCAGACCAGTTGAAACCTGCATAGAGCCCATAAAGCCCTCCTCGTCGAAAGGTGTAAAAGGGAAGGAGTGCCTGGTTTCGGTGGAAGTACTTTTCATTGAAAAGATCGGAGTCGAAGATCTTAGGAAATTTATACGCACAATAGAAAAGCATAGGAAAGTAGACGAGTATGCCGATCGCTAGCCACCCTATACCCAACGAGGCAATTATGTAGCAGTTATCCAACTCTATCTCCCCGGTATGCGGCACTTTTCTGATTCGACGATTACTTTTGCGTCTAACTTAGCTTCAAAGAGTTTATCTACCATTCCCTCGAGCATCTCAGAAGCAAGAATTCCGCCGCCGCCGCTTGCCACAAGGCCACACCACAAAGGACTGGTACCTCCGGTAGGTCCAAAGAAGATAAGGGTACAAAGGTAGTACCCAGCGGCTCCCCCAATGAACCCGCCAGCTATGCTTGCCCCGGCCTTCGCGGCCGTTCTTCCTCGTTTCGGAGTGTTCCAATCATTGGCAACTTGAATCCCTCCTATGACGAAGGGAAGGACATAGGTTCCACCTGCAGCTAATCTTCCAGCCTTGATTCCGAGTTTGCCGACTCGTTCCAGATACGGTGCGAAGATGTTAGCATCTTCGCTGAACATCTTGGATACCCTGATCAGATTTTTCTGAACACGGTTGATGTTGCTTCCCATCAAGCTTGGAGCTCCCGCCGAAGTCTCAAGAATCGAACTTTTCATGCCATAGCTCAATTCGTTCAATGCACTTTTGAGCGCCTGTTCTGATTTTACTATGTTTAGTTGTTGCGCCAGCTGCTGGCCCATTGTTTTAGAATTTCCGGCCATTCTCGAATGGACGAGAGCCCCGACCGTTTCATTGTGGGTTTTAATCAGCTGAGAAATGTAACTCAATTGTTTGGACATGGCATCTTGATGAGCGGCTGCCATCCCAAGTCCTGCACCGGATACCTTTAGCAGCAGTCCCAATAAGTCTGCTTGTTGCTCAGCGAGTTTCTGTTTATCCGGTTCGAGCTTCGCCCAACTCCTTGCCGCAGCAACCGATTCAAATTTCCATCGGTTAACGTCCATGATGGGTCTTCGAAACAGTGAAACGTCGACGCATTGTCCAGGAACGATACTGTTTGGATTTGTTATCTGGGGATTGTTGTGCAAAACGACAGCTAATAATTCGAGCAATTGCGCCTGACAGGCGGAAATGGTGGGACCATGAAGGCGCATTAGAATCTTGGAAAGGGTATCTCCGGGCTGAACCACATAGAGATAACTATTCTCGCTTTTTCCACAGGAATTTCCAAAACTGCCCATACGGGCTTTTGAGAATGCAAATTCGAATCCAGTTATTCATGGCTAGAGATAAGTAAATAGGGTTTCAAATGTGAGACAACTCGTCAAAACTGAGAATTAACGATGATCTATGTCTGGCGAGATTGCTGACGACGCGCTGATTTCTGCTCTGGTTCCGCCAACGGAGGGAGTCGATTTTTGAAGTAGTCTTGGTAAACTCCTTTGACATGGACCCCAATTTTCTCTGGTTTATCGGTGGGAGAGAGTTCTCCGTTCGGCTTCACCTCGACATTCGGTAGCCGTTTGCCGTTTAATCTCTTAAGCGAAACGACGCTGCCGACGGCAATGGGTGCCATGCAAAGAATTTGTCCAAGCCGTTCGACGACAATGGCGTACTTCTTTGTCTTCTCGATGAAGGCCAAAGACTGAGTGATCTTGTCGTCTTCAACGCGAAGATCTGGGCGTCCCATAGCGTTTAAAATGTTTTGCGCCTGGGGTGTCGCGGTCGACGATTTTGGAATCTCAAGAGTTTTCTTGGCGTTTACCTGTCCCTGCACTTGTTGAATGGCCGCAATCGCCCGCCGTATCTCTCCATATTTTAAAGACAACATTCCACCAAGCGCCGTAATAATGAGCAAGAGCCATCCGAAGAGATGCCTCGTCGTAGTCTCGTGTCCAGAAACAACTTGGGAAAGATCACCGAGCTCCGCCTGGACTTTCTTAAGACCTTCTTCTAGGGAATGTTTCACGATCGTAACAGGACTTGTATTGGGTAAAGTATCAACCCTCATCTCCTTCGATTCTCCGAGGAGCGTGATTTGGCCGCCATTGGAGCTATCGTTTTCAGTTTTAGCAGAAGTTGGAGAACGGGAATGAGAAATCGCCTTGGTTTGTCCGAATGCCGGAGGTTTATTTTGGAGAGGAACTTGCCCAGACGAGCCATCGGCTGGAGGACTCTTCATTTCATCAAGCTTCGCCCAAAGCCCTTGCTGTTCCTGCTGATTGGCTGGCTTACGCGACTCCGTTCCCGTTTTCCCTAGATCAGATTTCGAAGACTGCGGGATTAGCACTTTTGCTTTGACGCCCCCGATGTCTACAATTTCATAGTTGGTCGTAGCGCTATTATTTGGAACGCTCTCTGCTTTAGATGGAATGGTAGACGGAATTGAAGCAGGATTTGAGGTGCCGACCGAAGAAAGAGAATTTGGCGATAATGTGTTGAAGCTGGGTACGACCTCCGCCGGTTGAGAAATAAGATCCGGTGAATTTAGGTCGGCTAAATTTGTCGCGGGCTTTTGTGCAGGGCGAGAATTATTCGAAGGTCCGGGTTCGGCATTTGCACTCGCGGGAGCTCCCAAATTTAGGCTTGGCAGGGCTGCCATTTGGGCTGCTTTTGCCGCCAGATAATCTTTTGTAGACAGCTGGTTATTGGCATACATCCAATCCAACACACCATTGGCCGTCATCGCTTGTCCCGTCGCCGCGTTCAAACTCGCGTTTGCTCCGGGTTTAGCCATGCTTGAGATATTTCCTTGATAGGGAGATAGAGCGTTGCCGGCGCCACCCGCAGCGTTCACTCCACTTGCCGCTGCTGCTTCGCCAGGTTTGGTGGATACGGGCGGAGTATTTCTTGGCGTAGGCTCACGCGTTTGAATTCGAGTCGCTTCATCCGACGCTCCTTTTACATATATCGGGGATAATGCGAAAAATATGATGACCGGCATGAAAAGCGAGAAGACTTGCATTTTAATTCTTAGGCGTTGCATACCCAAAGGGAAGGCACGAATGCTGCCAGTCTACGCTTTAGGCGAATTTGCTGGATTGACCGTCATAAAGTGTCGCTTTGATGGACACGGTACGATAAATTAATTACAAGCGATTGGAATTACTTACAAAATAGAGGCTCTCCGTTAGGCGGGGCCTTGCCTTTGCCGAAATTTGATTTATCTATTTGTAATTACGCACGAACTATCGTTTTGTATCTAACCCATGTTCACGTATTGAATTCAGCAAGTTAGATCTTGGCGTTGCGTCGAGAATACATCTATATTATGACACGATGGTTCATGGAGAAGGCAGAACGCCTCGGTAGTTGGGCGGATGTTAGAGTTTGACGTGGAGTTCGGATATGAAAAAGATGTGGTTCAGTTTTTTAGTATTTTCCTTAGTTGGTATTTCCGGTTTGAGCTTTGCCCAGCAGGATCCGTGGGATCATTTCACTCGAGATCAGGAGTCCCCAACCGCCGACGGCAAGTGGGATAACGCGTATTATTTGAGCGGCGCAACTGGGGTCAGTCCGAAAATATTGGAGATGCCATCTCCTTGTGGAAAGCCGAACGAAGTCGTAAGAATATGTATTGGCCATATCGTAAAGTACAAACGACCGAGTTCAGGCGCGGACGGTTACTGGAAAGAGGTCATATCCACGTGCAACACCACCGTGACAGGCGACTGCCCTTCGGCAACAAAATGCAATGATTCATCGTTGCTGTCGTTGAAGGCTGCGAAAGCTAGTTCTGCCAAAGAAATCCCACAAGTAATTTGCCAGCCGAAAACGGCGAACGAAGCGGCTCACAACGGTAACCAAGCTGTCGTACATGGAACGTCCCCCTCCTCTCGGTAGGGGATTTTAATACGAAGGCGAAGTTTTCTGCGTGAGGTTCGTCGGACTATTATCGCCGTTTTGCTAGCCCCAATTAGTTCTTGGAATCGCCGGATTCAAGGCAGACGTATGGCGGATTTTGCATTGAATTCTGAGTGGGGCCATAAAGATGCGTGGAGGTTCAATATGAAGTCGAAGTTTTTCTACCTTAAATTTGTATCACTGTTAATGCTGGTGTTTAGCATTTTCGGTGTTTCTCCTGCGAGCGCTGACTCTTCTCAGTATGATTACAATCAGCTCGTTGCAGAAGGAAGGTCCAAGTCGAAGGACGGTCATGTATGCTGGTTCGTTTCTTCCTTTGGTCGAAAGAACGAAACGAAACAAAGTGACATGGTTCGTTATGTAGCTTCACAAATTTCCTGCGGCCAGGGAAAAGAGTTTAAGGAAGTCTTGGCGGAAGGCAGAGTGAGATGTGTAAAGCCTGATAACCAATGGTACGAAACGCCTGTTGCCTGCAAACAGGAGTTCGCCCATTCCGCCACCAAATGTGGTGATGACAGTTCCACTTTTGTCTATTCGCCCGAAGAATTCTTGAAAGAGCATGGTTCAATGAACGCTCTTGCCCAGCACAAAGCAAAAGTTTTGGGAAAATCTGAAGTTCACGTTCAGGAATAGGTGGATGTGGGATGTCTCGGGGGAACGTGAAAAGTAAGTTTGTCTTTTGGATTATTATTTTGCTAGCCAGCGCTTCGAGTTCCCTTTGGGCAGGAATTTCCAAGTCGGACGTAACCGTTACCGG
>JBBQIT010000140.1:0-9118 GCA_038325205.1 Bdellovibrionota bacterium | reverse complement strand
CCATAACCCCATGCCGTGGCTACCGAGTCATCGATAAGGACGGGGCCGACGCTAAGACTCCTGATCTAAATTTGGCACCCGTGCTTGCAGAGAAATACGCCAGTCTTGTGCCGCCTGAGTATCTCAAAGCACGGGATCTCCTAGGAGGAACCTTCGAATTTTGTTACGACGATGTAGGATTGGATAACGAGTACGTGGTCCCCTTTGACGTTGAAGGTGAGAGACAGGATCCGAGGCACATCAACGGCAACCACTATGGAAATCTTGGGTTCACTCTGCACATTAATTACAAGAGTCCAAAAAATGGGGAGTTTCTCGTCGGGAATGTCCGCATCACGGACGAATCGCAGCCAGTTAAATTCTACGAACAAAAATACTATCCCGTTTGGTCGTTGTACCAAAGCATGCCCGTCTTCTTCAGCGAAAAGCCACTAGACGCGCAAAAATTGAGAGCGAATGGAGCCTTCGGTGAGGTAACGAAATGGGTCAAGACAGCGGACCCCCGATACGGAGACTTCGCTGGATGGTATCCGATTGACCAGTCATTTGATCGGGCAAATTGGGACAAACGCCTCGAGACGTTAGCTGAACTATGGCATCAAGAACCGCGAGTCATGGAAAAATCCCTCTTAGGAGTGCCTAACGGAACGGGTACTAAGAGTATTGTCCAAAAATCGTGGCAGTCACCCGAGTGGGAAGGTCGGAAAACGATTAAAGAGCTAGAAGAACTAGAATTGCAGCGGGTTGTCCAGGCGACTGAAGCCTTTGTTAATGATCAAGTATCGTCGTCCCTAGAAAATTTAGGCAAAAGCGCCCAAGAGGGTCACGGAGCGTTAGTTGAGCAACTCCGCCAACTAGACGGCGCTCGAGCGCGGCTACTCCTGGCGCTTTGGCTTGCCCTCGGAGATTCGGCGAGAGACGGTCGACTGGCCGCGATGCAGGACCGATTAGCAAGTAGCGGCGACATCCTAATAAAGTTGAACCCAGAACTAGTAAAAAATCTCGTCAATCACGACTTTCGGTCCCTTTTTAAGGAAGAGCAGAAGAGAAAGTCTCGGGAACTATACGAATACCTTCTCAATTCTTCATCGAATAAATCAATTGTTGCTCGTCATCAAGAACTCGATCAGTTACTGGTCGATCTAGTCGCCTTGTATTGGAAAAATCTGAAAGCGCGTCCAGGATGTGTCGGAAAGCTATCTGACCTACCAGATGCGCTGCGGCCGCTGTTTAAAGATGAAAATGATTTTAAAAGGGCAGTGCAATCCAATCGTCCCCTTAACTACCGGCTCCCCGAAAGTAGTTCCGGAACAGGAATTTCGCCTGTCGGCCTGAGCGCACTAAGAACTCTGGAAGACGGGCTCTTGGCTGACAACGACGAACTTACGATTGGCGAAATTGCGCAGTTTGAGGGGTTCATCCTCAGTCTCCGCCCGAAAGCGCAACGTACTCCGGAGAACATTCTAAAAGATGGTCACGCCCTTTTCCCGGCGTATCGAGAACTGGTACACGCCGCCGAGGGCTTTCACAAAACCCCTGGCGAAGCGCTCCAGTTCTTAATCCCCTTCATCGGAATGGAGCCGCCCGCAGATCGAGAGATTTCAGCTCGTTATGCCCTAGAAGAAACTCTGAAGAAACACCTAGCGGGAAAGGAGGCGAAAGCAGAAGCTCTTTCAGCCGTTCACACCGATGGAGATTCGATTACCCGCACCGCGAGAATTATTCACGCTCGAGATCGAGTTCTGGAGGAATCGACCAAACGGTCAAAACAAATTGCCGAAATCAGGGGCAGCGAGGATGTCTGGAAACAGAAAAAGGATCGCCTCTTAAAAATACGCGCCGAGGTAAAAAAGCAGTTAAGTGCGGTCGAAGAAGATTTAGCAATGACCGGCGTAGGCACGTTAGAAGCACCCGTGATACGGCAATTGTTAGGAATGATCAACGAGATGGATAAATTTATCGATGGTCGAATCACAAAGATTGCCGACCACCGTGCGAAAATAGAGAAGACCGCTGATCCAGAAATGGTCCGAATCGAGGCGCAGGAAGCTGCGGTTCCCGTACCATTTTCTCCATCTCCGATTAACTATATCAGAGTCACTCCGAACGCTAATGCTCTCCACTATGATAAGGCCGGTTTTAGCGGATCCACTCCCGAGGAACTTAGCGCCAAGCTCGATGAGGCCTTGGCAATTGCGAAAACCCAAGCAGAACGCTCGCGCACAATCAGGGGCCAGGTATTCGAAAAAAGGCAACGGGAACTTATCGAGAAGAGTGGGCGTACGGGCAAACCTTAGGGACTGAGAAACTGAGGGTTACCAATTAATCGGTAGTGCGTGACGTTATGGAACCGTGATCCACCGAATACCTTTGTCAGCCCCGAAGATGGACAGAAACCCAATTTAGCGTGTCTCAATAAGAAAATATTCGATCATGCTCCGCAACGAATCCTAGCGAAAGTAATTGAACCCAAGGCGGTGGGGGAAAGGTTGCGGTACTCCTCACTTATCCCCGCAACTCCGGGATTCTTATCGAGTCGGCATTAAAAGTTTATGAAGGTGAAAATCAGGTCCAGAACAAGGATCGGTTGCGTTGGAAAGTTCGAGGCATCGAGGAGCAATAGAAGCCCTCGCCGAGCACCTAACGAAAATCCCGAAGGGGCTTTCTGTAGCAAGTACCAGTTCGTGCCGCTTGAGCCGGAGAAGGCCACCGGACGCGAAAGGGCGAGGATAGCTAACGGCGTTCTGCCTTCAGGGCAGGCGGCACTTTCTTCTCTTTTGGACTCTGGTTCGAATAGATTGACGAATGGTGGAGCCGAAGGGGATCGAATCCGTCTGCGCCTTTGGCTACGCCGGGACAAGCCCTCGACCCCCAGCTCGCAAATTCTAATCGATGAAAAATGGAAGTTCTGAATATCTCAGGATTTCTTTAATATAACCGGAAGTTGTCCATCGTTCGAACTACTGTAGTTGACGGTCCATGACGGGCGTTTGCTGGGGGTGATGTCCCACAAATGTCCCATGGACTCCACGCGCTCTCTTCCTGTCTTGCCTCACTGGCAGGCTCCCTACTAGGATGACCAGCATGGATGGTCAGACGGAGACAAAGGGTGGGGGCGAACTAGGAAATCAGCCGGTGCTGACCTCTGATCTTCCTGAGGCTTTCGATCTTCTCCTGCTCAACCTATCTCTTTCAATCGAACAGCGGCTCCGACGCCATTCGGATGCGCTGGATCTTGTGGAGGCCCTTAAGAAGGCCGGGGAGCAGTTATCTCGGACCTAAATCGATTAGTCACTTTGCTAGCCGAGGCGAAGTTTGAATTTGTGATCGTGGGGGGATTTGCCGGAGTTATTTATGGTTCTACTTTGGTGACCCGAGATGTTGATCTTTGCTTGCTCCTGTCACCAGCCGAGATCGCAAGACTTCGTCAAGTGCTCGAGCGGTTTCATCCTGTTCATCGTATGACCCCTTCACGACTATCCTTCATAGAGGAGCCTCGGGACATTACGAACATTAATAATCTGTATTTGGATACCGATCTCGGAGTGGTTGATCTCCTATCTGAGATAAAAGGGGTTGGTAATTACGTGCGCGTTTTGCAAGAAGCTCAATCGGTAGCGCTGTTTGGTCACGACATGAAGATCATATCCATTACCGATCTGATTGCTTCCAAGAAAGCGATGGGACGGGAAAAGGATCTGATTGCGGTAAGGGAACTAGAGGAGATCCAGAAGCGCAAAAGCTGACGTGAGGAAACTTTTCGCCGTTACGTTTTAACACCTGAAATCTCCGCGAATGGGGTACCCACTTCCATCATTTCTTTTCATACGGGACCAAACGTACGAAAAGAAAGTGGGTACTTATTTCGCTTATTTCGGGAAACCTACACGTCCTACTCTTTTGGTTTAGCTAACTCTTTCAAGTAACTCTGAAGGTCTTCGGAAGTCGCGTTGCTTATAATGCGAAGCTCTTCCTCGCCGTAACGATAAAACGCAGGATAGGTTGGCGACATGTAACGAGAGCGGACATAGCCGAAATTTATTATTTTCAGCTTTTTTCCTGATTCACTCGCTTGGTAGGGGAGGGTTTCATTTGGGAGTGTCTCGAGCATCGATAACGTAGTTTCGCTTAAAACAGGTTCGTCGTGCGACCAATCGTTTTGGAACTGAAGCGACACCTCCTTTTGTTTCAACAGAGTTGCGATCTTTCTGAATCTACTCTGGTTGGCTAGGGCTTTATTGAGTTCTGCTGAAAATTCACTCGTGTCCAATGTTGAGACAATGTTAATCGAGCCTTGCGTAGAAAAATAAACGTCAGAAATCTTAACAGAGCGATTGGAGAAACCTTGTTTTACATTGATGTTGCTGTCGGCGAGGCGGGAGTCGGAAGCGGCGAGTACCTTCAGGCCGTTGATGAGCAGAAAATAGTCTCTAACATCGACTCCCCATTGCTCGTGTTCTTCTACGACTACGTTTATGTTGAACTGCCTTTTCAATTCGTCTTTGACTTTCGTTCCTTCGGCTCGAAGCGCTTCGGTTTCGGTCACAAAAGTCTTCATTTGCTCGGTTGAGGCAGCGGGAGGTAGGCTTATTTCGCCATTTAGAAAATTGCCCCAATACGGTGCTCCCGACACCGAGCGGGATCCAAACGCGGAGAAATTGAGACCCGTCGCTTCTAGCGAAACCAGCCATTTTTCTCTGTCTAAAGTCGGGTCGCCTGAATCAGAAATTAGTTCAACTTTTGCGTGAATAGCTCTACCCACCGCGGCTGCTCGACTTCTGCGGGCCGCTATCTGCTCGGGCCGAGAGGCATCTATCGTCTTTGCTAATCCTTCGGCTGAAGTAATGAACAAAAGAGCTGTCACAAACGAAACGGCGAGCGATTTCATTAATAAACCTCCAAATTTGGAACCTTCTAACCCAAGGCTTTGGAGATCTCCTAGCAAAATGCGAAGGTGATGTACTTGGTGGAGGCTACGCCAAAGTGGTCGAACCAAGGACAGTGGTACTTGAGTACCCGGCCCGATGGAAAAAGCCGCGTATTGACCTGGACGAGCTGGCAAAACTCCGCCGGGCGGGGTGGCGGACAAAGCAGCTAAGTGCGCGTTTCGGTGTCGGGATATCCACCGTAAAGATGGCTTATGCCAAGCTACGAAAGCAACCTAGAACGGAGAGTTGCAAAGAGAAAGAAGCGGTGGAAGCACTCCGAGACTTTGAGATGCTTTCCCCAAGCGAACAGGAAACATTTCTTTCCAAGGCTGCAAGGACAAATTCCTCGGCGGGCCTTTCTCCACCACCGATAGTTTTACGAAAGCTCGCCGCACTCGCTTGGATACGATCTAGATTGTAGGATAGTTTCGGCCGAAGGAATTTGGATCACAGCGGCCTTCGAAGGTTGCCCCCTACCAGACGCTGTGATCCCGTTGTTATTCGTCCGCCATTCCAGTGAGGAATGATGGCACTGGGTAATGGCCTGGACAAAGCCTGACGCACGGAAGTGCAATCCATGGACGGCACTTAACTGGCAAACCTTTGTACTCTCCAGGCGGAAGCCGAGATTGTCGTTGCGATTCCCGGGGTCGTTGTTGTTGCGGTTGGCCGAACGCAGGTTCTGCGCATCATTGTTCCAACTGCCGCCCCGGATCACACGGTTCGAGCCCGAACTGGCCATTACGCCAATCTCATAGAGTGGTCCAAATCCTTTCTGCGCAGTGCGCGGGAATTCGCGTGATTCACGAAAGCTAACAAGCTACCCACCGACTGCACTAATTCCGAAGCGTTGATTCGCCCGGCCACATACGCAGCCTCACGACTTTTCACTTTCCGTCGGAAGCGAACGAGATTAGCTCTCTGCAATCGAATGGTGCCTTCATAGATTCGAAAGCCAAGAAAGGGAATTCCCTCGGTTACCGAGGCGATGCGAGTCGCTTTGTCCTTAAGGGCCAAAGACAATCGGGATGAAGTAAATCCTTTAATTTTATCGAGCAATTGCCACAGGTCATCTTTCTCATTTCCGAAAAGAAGGAAATCATCCATGTATCTGATGTACTGTTTCACTCTAGGGTGATCCTTCAAAAAGTGATCGAGTTGACCTAGGTATAAGTTGGCAAAATACTGACTGGTGAGATTCCCAATCGGGAGACCTTTCCCTGATTCGCACCCTGGCACTTGGTGGTCAATAATTGTATCGAGCAGACGAAGAAGCTTTTCGTCTTTGAGGAACGTGCGGAGTTGAGCCTTCAATATTCCGTGATCTATCGATGGAAAGTACTTCTTGATGTCGCACTTCAAAAAGTAGCTACTTTTACCCAAGAACTCCCTCGCACGAGCCACCGCCGCATGATTACCTTTTCCCGCGCGGCAGGCGTACGTATCGAAGATCAGTTTTTTCTCGATGAGCGGCTCTAGCACATTGCAAATGGCGTGATGAACGACTCTGTCCCTAAAGTTCGAACTGCAAATCTGGCGAACCTTTGGTTCCCGTATCTCGAAGATTCCGTATGGCCGAGGGTGGTAAGTTCCCGTTGAGAGTTCTCGGTGGAGGTCGATAAGCTCGTTCTCCAGATTGAAGTAAAAAGGGGAAACAGTCGAATTCAGGCGTTTTCCCCTAAAAGCGCGGTAAGCGGCGCGATGCAGGTTTTCAAACGAGACAACGCGCTCGAAAAGATGGCCGTATCGCTTCACGTGCGCCCCTCTTGATGCTTAAGCCATCCTCCGAGCATCTTCCCTGCCTCATTCAGCGCTTTGGCGGAGTACTTGTAAGTAGCCATTGGGATAAGCTCGGATTCGAAGGCAACACGCATCAGCACACGCAACTTTTCGAGCTTCAAATTTGCGCTCCGAAGTGTCGCCGATTTGTTGCGGGAATAGCGAGCCTCGGTCAGATCCTCAATCACATCAAGAGCTAGATTGCTGATTCGGTTAGTGACGGTGAAGCGAGCCTTCTTGGGTATCCTGTCAGTTGCGGCGTTGAGCCATTTTAGGAACTCCATCCATTTTGCGAATATTGGTAGCTCTGCTTCTTCCCTGCGCTCAAACATTTGCTTGCTCTCCATCGGTGCTTTGCGGCGAGGCGGATGTGGGAACGTGGCTCCCCATTATTTCAAGCAAATCTTTGCCATATTTTTCAATTCGGGACTTACCAACGCCATCAATCCGTTCGAGCGCGGCCAGCGACGTCGGTGCGTCTTTGATAATTTGAGCCAATTGTTTATTGGTAAAGAGAATGTAGGGGGGAACCCCTTCTTGGCGGCTACGTTTGGAGCGCCACTCGCGAAGTAAGTTGAATAAGCCGGTGTCGGAATCCGCAATCATCTCGCGCCAGGCTTCATCTCTCTTTCCCTGCGGAACCAGAGCTGGATCGATCTCTTGTCGGATGGGGAAATAGTTGATGACCAGGGCGAGATAGGGAACCTCGCTTTTGACAAAAAAATGGTCGCGAATGGAGAGGATTTCCTTGTCCTTCAGGAAATCGCGCAGCTCAGAATCGTTAAAACCACCCAGTATCGAATCAAACGTCAAACAAACTACCTTAACCAACATAATACCTGCCTACATTATACCTGTTTATACACATCATACTCGCCCCAACTCCATATAAATTTACCTGTTTAGTGGAAAACGAAGATTTTAATAAACTAGATTTTCTTTACTCGCTCGGGAAGCACATCGCAAAGATTCGCCGGTCCAAGGGCTATAGCCAGGATCGACTTTGCCTTGAGGCCGGATTTGCGCGGGGAACGCTCAGTCGGATTGAAGCGGGTCTCGTAGACCCTAAGGCGTCAACCCTAGCTCGAATCGCCGATACGCTCAGTATTCCAAGAAGGCGACTTCTGGAACTTCAACGCACTTAGACGCGTAGCGTAAAACTCTAAAAAAAAATCTAGGCTCTCGCCTTAACAAGGCGAGAGGGGGAGGGGGCTTCGCTTCCCCTCCCCCTTCTCGTGAAAATGCTGCCAACGGTAAAAGCGTAATAATGCAAAGCGTTACTCAGGCGTCCCCTCCAGGCGGAAGCCGAGAGAGTCGTGGCGATACCCGGGGGCGCCGTAGTTGAAGCGGTAGGCCGAACGCAGGTACTGCGCAACACTGAGCCAACTGCCGCCCCGGATCACACGGAGCGAGCCCGAACTAGCGCCTTCAGGGTCCTCCTTGGGAAGCTTAGACGTATCCCCCGTGTACCAGTCTCGCTGCCACTCCCAAACGTTTCCCTGGGTGTCATAAAGACCAAGGGCATTTGGTTTGAGTTCGGCCACGGGATGAGTAGAGCCATTAGCATTGGCTGAATACCATGCATGCTGGGGTAGATTGCTTTCTGAATCACTGAACGGGTACTGCGTGGTAGTACCAGCGCGCGAAACGTACTCTGTGTGCGCTTCCGATGGCAGCTGGTATTTAATTCCGTTTTTCATAAGGCCTGAGTACCTACGGCAAAACTCAGTCGCCTCATCGTGGGTAACGAATTCCACTGGATGGTTCGGCCGCATCTGAATCTTCTTCCCATTGATAGTGACCTCAACGGAGCCAGGGCCATCCTTAAATCGCGAGGGGTTTTCTTCCATTACCAGTGCATAAAGCATTTGCGTCACCTGGGTTTTGCCAGTGAGGAATGGCTTTTTAAAAGTGACCTCTCGCTGGGCCTCGTTACCTGAACGATTTGTTTCGGTGTCTGGGCTCCCCAGAGTTGCCTTTTTCCCCTCTTTAGGAAACCGCGACCACTCGTGCTCGAAACTCTCTGGCGTAAACTTAGCGAAATCCGCTATAGAGACTCCCTTTTGTTTCGCAATTTCCCTGAGCTCAAGCCCTGCTGAATGTTCCTTAATCTGTTTGAACACACTCTCTTTTTGTTGCTTCGGAAGCCTTGCTTCTAGCCTCTCGAAATCCTTGGATACGATTTGGGCCCGTAAGTATTCCGCTTTCAACTTAGGATCGGTTTTTGCGTCAGCAATCCACTCCTCGGCAGCCTCCAGATGAGAAGTCTTTCGAGAAACGGAAAGTCCTTCAATTTCAGCCACGGCACGAAGCATTGGAATAGTTTCAGCTCCCTCGCTCTTCGATTTCAAAAGAGCTCTCGCAAACTCTCGCGTTGCTTCATGACTCGAACCCAGGTTCATTACTACCTG
>JBBQIT010000139.1:0-9136 GCA_038325205.1 Bdellovibrionota bacterium | reverse complement strand
CGCGCTGGTCAAAACAAACAAGAAATTGGAGCAGAATCGACGTCGTCAAATTAAATTTCTTGAAAGAGGATCTTGTCTCAGATAAACAAACGGCGGTCGCTTAGAATGACCGCCACACGACATCTATCCTGAAATCTTCCGAAGACGTCCTTAACCGAGTGATGAATGAATCCCTGAAGAAGCTTTTACCTGAAATGATTTCTGACTCAGGTAAAGTAACGTTAATTTTGAATGAACGAATTCTTGGGGAGTTTAAAAATACAGCAGGAAGCCAGCTTTGGGATATTAGCAACCTAGCAAAGGACTAATCGTTACTCTCTTCACTGTCTCGATTGGTTTCCCATTGCTTAGTTACTGCTTCGGAAACGCTATTGAAATTGTTTTGAAGAAGATCTCGAATCAACGCTCCGATATCAGCCTTTTCGATCTCAGGATGACTATCGGCTAGCTCATACAACTTATTTAGCGTGGAGTAAGAAAAGTTGTAGGCATCTCCACTGAAGTCCCCTGTGAATTCTGCGGCACAAGCCGCTTCAACCCCAATTAAGTTTCCGCGCGTACAAGTCACGTGATCAATATCGTCTTTCCTTAAGTGAGCCGACTCATGGATCATCTGGGCGCCTATATATTCTCGTCCCTCGTTTAAAAGGGAATCATAAACAGAGATCTTTCCGGTTTCACTTTCGGTGTCCGCCAAAGACTGATCCGGGCTGGGACCAGCGAATACGATTTCCTTGGCTTCAAAAAGTCGGGCGTACTCATTAGGTAAGACCCGAGACAACAGCTCCGCAGCGTAAGCCAAAGCAGCCTGCTTACCGTCGCAAGTCACATCTAAAGCTAAATCGGCTCCCGGGATATGAAGTTCGGGACCTAATTTCTGGGCCCAAAGGGCCGTGAGAACTTCACAAGAGGGCACCTCATAGCGAGCGGCGCTCACTTCACTAGGAAAAAGAAATCCCGACGCCAGTAAGAAAAGAATGAAAAATTTAAAGGATTTACCAAGTACCCGCATCATATTCCCCCACCCACCCCTGGGTTGCCGCCTGAAGCGGCGACTGGACCACAGCCTATCGATTCCAAAAGCCAGAATCAAGTGTGTAAAAAGAGGCCACTCCCCTCTTTGCCCAGGTATAATGGTTGTACGATGTCATTTCATTCGCGATTTCTACTCATTCTTCTTTTTCCGGTAATGATCTCAGCGGCGCCGGGAGATAAGAAAACGCAGCCGTCGTGCTCGTTCATCGGAATTGATGGCGTCGAAGATGTCTTTCACGCTCAGCCGGTGATGCGCACCGCTCTCGACCAAGTCGTTCAAGCCCGACAAAAACGAAAAGCCGCTGTCCCAAAACTAGATGAAGACATCATCGTTACCAAGGAGAAGGGAAATAACACCCTCAAGAACATGTTTGACCTCATTAAGGTCGAGGAAACGCTTGGAAGTGACAGCGCCCCCATCCCTTCGGAACCTATCGAAAGAACGGACGGAGATGTTCAAGAGGTAACTACCCCCAAGGGCGTCAAATACTTTCGCCCGATGCATGGCGCTTTTTCAGAGGGGGAAAAACCGCGCAAAACTTTGGCTGCCTCCATTCTCAATAAGATGGTGAATCTAAAAACTGTCGCCCAAACCAAATGGGCTAAAGTGAATGGAGAGTTAGGTACTCTGAGCGATAAAGCTCCGGGCGATCGCTTGGAAAGTGCTCACAAACCATACGAGCTTTTGGCGAAGGCGGACCCCCATTCCTTAGCCAACGCGACAAGCTTTGAATTCTTGGCTGGTCAAAAAGATGGCCATTATCGAAATATCGCTATCGATCCTAAGACGGGTGAAGTGACGGTATTCGACCATGACACCGCTTTTGTGGCAGGCCTAGTAGCCGTCACAGGTGAACACGCCTCGGAACAGCGCGATATGATCATGGGCGCTACGCTGCCTGAGAAGTACACTTCCCAATTTGTTGAAGCGCTTAAAGCGTTGAAGCCCAGCGCAGTTAAGAAAAAGTTGGAGAATGTGCTTTCCGAGGAAGAGATTGAAGGCGTCTTATTCCGACGCGAATTGATGCTACAAGATATTGAAAACCGCAAAGCGACTTGTATGCTCGCGGCCTAAGTAGGTAATCTAGTCAAAGCGCAGAGTTGGCTCCGCCTTTTTGATCACTTCTCCAATAGTCCTGGTCAACGGAAACTCAGGCAAAAGTTGTTTTACTACTGCGGCGGATTCCTTTGCCGAAACCGAGAGAAGTAGCCCACCTGAAGTCTGCGGATCTACGGTCAGCCAGCGAAGTTCTTCAGCGATATCTCCAAAATCCACCGAAGCCTTCACATAATCTAAGTTCGAATGATGTGCCTTATTGAGAATTTTCTCGCGTAAGCATTCGATCGCGCCAGTAATGTGCGGGAGAGTGGACACGTGAATCACAAAACTTTTTCCACTGGCTTCCGCCATCTGCATCGAATGGCCCGCCAATCCAAAACCCGTCACATCCGTAGCCGCGTGAATCGAAACCCCGTTAAGTAAATGGCGTACCCGATTGAGCTGTTTCATGCTCGTAATCGCAGCTTCAATCCACTGCGGAGTCGCCTTTTTATTTTTTGAGGCACTCGTGATGGTTCCCGTACCGAGTCCTTTGGTCAGAATGAGATGGTCTCCTTCTTCAGCGCCAGAATTTTTCCAGGCCGAATGGCGATCCACAAACCCAGTGACCGAGAATCCTAATTTTAGAGTGTCATCATCAATCGTGTGGCCACCCGCTAAACAAGCGCCACTCTCTGTGATCTTTTCGACAGCTCCCGCCATCAGAGGCTCAATTAAACTTAAAGGAAGTTTGGACGCTGGAAATCCCATAATAGTAAGCGCGATTTTGGGTTCCCCTCCCATCGCATAAACATCACTGAGAGCGTTTGCCGCAGCAATGGCTCCAAAGTCTTTGGCGTCGTCGACAATTGGCGTGAAAAAATCCAAAGTCTGCACCAACAACCTGCCGTCGCCCAACTCCCAAAGGCATGCGTCATCAAGAGTCGAAGTGCCGACGATTAACTCCTTCGGTTGGGGAAGCGAGAGTTTAGAAAGAAAGGCGCGAAGCTGACCCGCGGGCAGTTTCGCAGCGCATCCCCCTTTGGAAACCGTCTCAGTGAGGCGAATCGTTTCAGTGTCCATAGTGACAAATATGACCCCGAGCCTTCCCTGGGTCAACGGGCACAGAATTAAAGCCGGGCCCGATTGAAATCTGAGATAATAAAACTCACTATGCTTCGCGTGCCTTCGCTTCTTTTTTGGATATGGTTCGCCCTCTCCACACCCAGTTTCGCCAACTCCGATTGCGAACACGCCCAAATTGCCGTCGACAGTCTCGGAAGCTCCTCGCCAGGGACAGCGCGCACGCCCGACCATAAGCGACCCAATAAAGGGGACCCGGCAAATCCTCACGATTATGATTCTGCAGAGGATTACCTAAGTCACTTCCCCCCATCACCATTCAGACTTAATCCAATGGTCAAAAGACGCACGGTCGAAGGCCAATTTGGTCCCATTGTGAAAGATATCGGCAAAGGAGGACAAAGCGAGATTGTTTTAATTGAAGATAAAGTCACAGGAAAAGAAAGACTCTTTAAGATAGCCAATCACAATCATCCACTTATTTTTGATGATTTCTATTCGGCAAAACTTTTTTCTGCCCATGAGCTTGAACATCCAGGGAAACCCAATCCCTTTTTAGTGACCAAATTTTATCCCGACTTTAGAGCTCTAGAAATGGAAATGGGAGAAGGGGATGTCCTTAGGAGCCTCTCCGAGTACGGACCCCAACATCTTGATAAATCGCTGGATGCGGTCTTACAAATCACCCACGCCATCACTTTCGCTAACGAGCACGGAGTCATTCACCGAGATATAAAACCAGACAACATCCTCATTATGAAAGGCGGCCGACTTGTCTTAGCGGATTGGGGATTCGCTGCCGAAAAAGGCATCTATTCTTCCGTGCAGCAGCCGGAAACGTCGTTGGGCACCCCAGGTTTCATGGACATCACCGCGCTGGAAGGGCTACGTCCTACTGAAGAAATGGACGCCCATGCCGCTCGCATCACAGCCATTGATGTGGTGTTGGGAAAGCTGGTCGAAGACCCTACTTTAGTCGAACGAAAAGTAGTCACGGTTCATGAGAACGTGAGTACCACAGGGCAGAAAAGTGAATATGGTCTGTACGCAAGATCTCCCCATACCATCGACCCTTTAGTCCCCATACCGATTTCTATGGCCCTGTGGCATTCCGCACCGAGCGCTAAGGAGTTGGGGCTTCAAATTAAAACGGCGCGGGAATATCACGCCAAGGGCAAAGACGTCGAATACGTTAGGGAAGTTTTCAGCCCCCTCTTTCAAAAAGCGATACTTGAAAATCCACAGAAGGCCGCAAGAGAATTTTTGAGTTCAGAAGAGCACATTGCCGCTGCCAGAGATGGCTCTTTAGAGCTAAGTTTGAAGGCTAGAAAAAAACTGTGGAACGCTTGTTCGGATGTTTATTACCCAAAAAAGGGGGAGCCGATTCCCCCGGACGAGCCTCAAACCGTTATCGACGATCCCGCGTTAAAAAAATCGATTCGCAACTGGGTGACCGTGGAAAGGCTGCCCGCGGTCGGTCGTTGGATTACCGATCGAGTCGGAGTCACTCCTGCCCTTCCCTTTTAAAAATTAAGCCGTAGCTTCGCGGGATGAGACCAATTGAAAAAGGCCGCCCTTTTCCATCTCACGAATCGCATCGATATCGCTCTGGAGCACTTTGAAGTCTTCGTGCGCCAAGAAAACATACATAGGGCAAGTGAAGATGTCCGTGGTGCGAGGAACAACATCGCCCGCTTTCACTTTAAGCTTCATCTCAATAAAGGAGCGAAGCTTCTTAATCTCATCTATCTTCGGCATCGATTCAATCACCCCACCCTCCGGAACGATGTGATAGACGACCGCCGCCTGTTTGTGAAGAGCGAGCGTCGTGTTGGCATCCTTCAAGAAAATGTTGGGATCGGTATAGAAATCAACAACCGACAAAATCTGATTTCCGTTGCTGAATTTGGAACTTAGGTAAAAATCGGCAAGGCCATCAGAACGGGAAGCTACCTCGACAAGTACGGGGCCACGAACCGTGTAATAGATCTCGGCGTGACTTGGGCCGTTGTTAATCTCTAGAGCATCTAAAACTTTATGGTTGTACGCAATGAGCGATTTTTCTATCTCGCCAGACTCATCCAAGAAAGTATCTTGCTCATAGACGCGACTGCCTTTTTCAATCTCCTTCTTAGTGTAACGAATGATATCCGTAACTCGTCTTGTGCCGTTATAGCTTACGGTGTTCACCACATATTCCGTACCAACAATGAACTCCTGAGCGAGAACCTCGGCGTTCACAGTTCCCATCGCGCTCGTTTTTCCTATAATTGCTTCGAAAGCATCCTTGATTTGGGGCTCGTCATGACAAATGAAAACCGAGTCGGTTCCAGCACTAGCGATGGGTTTTAGTACGACGTTGGTAAAGCTATTTTCGCGGCTCCACTTAAGAATCGCTTCCAGAGAATCGGACTTGAACTGCCGAATGGAACGAAGCCCTTTGGTAGCAATGGTTTCTTGCATCCGATACTTATCTCGACGGCCGCTACTTAACTGGGTGCCGTTAGTGATGAGGCCTAGCGCCTCACTCAACTGGTCCGCTAGCTCGACTCCTGTTTCCGTTCCCGTCAGCAAACTATGAATAGGATATTGGCGTAGGGTCTTAAGCGTTTCCTTCAAATCTCCGTTGTGGATCACGTGAATCGAAAAATCATCGGGTCGATAGGATTTCTTAAAGGCAGCGAGCAGCTCGGGAGCACTTTGAATATGCAAACATTCGAAGCCGCGCTCTTTAAAAAGGGGGGCATACTGACTTCCTGCGGAATAAGCGTCCACAATAGCGATAAACTTTTTCTTTTTTTTATCGGCGGAGAAGCGCGCTCTTACTCCCACGGCGGTAAAGAAGATACAGATCGAAATTCCGATTAGAGAAAGCGGAGAGTTCTGTAATCTGTCATCGAAGAACTGCATTCCGTAGGAGAATGCCGGTAACAGCGAAAGAATTAACGATACGGTGATGGGTTCGCAACGCTGAATTCCTAACTGCAAAACGTAAAGAGGAACGATGACACCAACGACGGCAATCATCAGAATTTCTGAATAGAAGGTGGACGAGAATTGAGAAAGGGCCACTCCGGCAGGCCAGAAAAAGATTCCCACAGCCATTAGTACGAAAAAGCGAAGCCCCAACATTTGTCCCGCGGTCACCCCTTTTTCGCCAAGTCGTTTAGAAAATACTACGCAACCCACCACGCCAAAGCCGCACAAGACCGCGTTGATCAGGCCTAAGATCGTATTGCGCAAAGGAAGCTGCCCCATCGCACTGAACCCTTGCCAGGAGATAAGAGAAAGTACGAGAACCCCGAAAAGAATTCCTACCGCAGCAATGCTCTCGCCAAGAACCACTGGCTTTTTCGGTCTAAGCTTTTTCCAAAAGAGAACGGTGATAAGAGGACCAATCGAAAAGGCTATCGCATCCGCTGCCGCTGGCTCCATGTATTTCAAAGCGAAAAGCAGCGGTAACCAACTCATCAGGGTCGCGATATTTAGCCCCAGCACATCCCACGGGGATTTTTTTATTCTTTCCCAGAGAGTGGGAAGTCGACGAACTTGAAGGGCTAGGAAAACAAAAGTGGCTAGCGAAAAAGTGAGTAGCATTACCACGACGGGGTCGACGGATTGAAGCATGTTCCCCAAAGTTACTATTTGGGTCGACTGCAGAAAATTGAACAACACCACTAAAAGAACACCCGCTACTGCACTTTTCATAGGCGCGGATTATACCATGCGTCATAAGCCAAGTCGAGGTAACCACTTACCTATTTCAACCGCTCACGTGACGTAAAATGTCACCTCAATGAAACTTTGATGTTCACCCGAAAGCGGTATTCCTGAAGTATTCCCTGCCTGGTTAGGCACAAACCCATCGCTCCCCTTCTGGCACCCTCGTTGCAAATTACCCCGGCACTAGTCGTGGATTATTGTTTGTGGGGAGTTGATGAAACTTTCGTGGATTATTTTATTTGTAGCAGCCGCACTACCCTTTGCCGCTCGTGCAGAAGTTCATAGCGATTTCGGGCCCGGCGGAAGGTATTCCACCTCGGGGGGTGGTTATGGAACTCCCGTCGGAACTTGCTACCCAGGACGTCCCTCGGGAGGAAATTTCGGAGGACCGACCTTTGCCTATCCTTCGAATCAAACCTATCAAGTTCCAAGCTCCGGTCAGTTAGCGCAGCCTATCGCCAATCAAGTTACGACGAACCCAGAACCCGAAGTGGCTCGCGTTCAAAACAATGTGACGAACCCAGCTACCGTAACGACTTCGGATTCCACGCCCTCGGCCTCCAGCGAATCGACAAGTCGGGAGCAGCGTTCTGGCGAGTCTGAAGATCTCGTTCCAAACCCAGACAATGTGCCGCTTTCCGAGGCCGAAAGAGAGATCGTTCGATTGACGAATGAATATCGTAGAACCAGAACTCCAAGTTTACCGCCCTTGAAAGTTAAGCAGGAGCTAATGGATCAGTCGCGCACTTATTCGGTTTCCGCAAACGGTTCCTATAAAGGACAGCAAGACGAGAAGCCAGTTCACTCCACTATGGGCGGAAGTGAAAATGTGGGCGGAAGTATCGGGCCTAAAATCATGACGGCCAAAGAATGGGTCGACATGTGGATCAGGTCACCAGGCCATGAAGCTGCCATGGTCGGAGCCAAAAATTTCATCGGTGTAGGCACGGCCTCTCACTTCGCCACCCAACGTTTCGAATAGCTGGATTCTGTCGCGCGCCCAGAATCTAAGTAGCTCCTTCAAACTTGGTTTACCGAAATTAAAAAAGCCCGGCCCTCCCTCGGAGAACCGGGCTTCAAAACGAAAAGTGACTACTTGGTTACTTGCGGCTTTTGCACTTTGAGAGAAACCTGCTCCACTGGTGCCGAGCCATTCAAAGCGATAGAGCCTTTAAAACTATCCAAGCTCAAATGAAGTTTATCTCCAGCTGCGATGAAGATCTGTTTCTCTTTAATGATCTCATTGCCATCCACATCTGGATACTCGACTCGCACAGTATACTTGTAACGTTTGCCACCTTTTAAGTCAGGAGTGGTTAGTTCCGTCTCTGGACCATCCAACTTCACTAATCTATCATCGATGTATATTTTGGCTTCTTCCGGCATGTGCAATTTCAAAGAGCCAGGAGCATCTTCTGGAGGAGGAGGCGGAGCGACTTCCCTTACCTTCGTCGCCGAAGGCGCACGGGAAACTTTAGGCGCTTGAACCTGGAAGTTAAAATTTCTAAAAGAGAGACTGAGTTCCTGACCCGGTAATAGCTTCACATCTTTTTCTGCAGTGATGACCTTACCTTCAGCTGTCTTGTACTGAACTTGGAAATCCACTGGATATCCACCAGAGTCCTTTGCCAAGGCTTTAGTGACAAATCTCCGGTAGTCGGGAGCATCTCCCGAGAGCGAGTAGTCTTTGCCGTTAACAAAAAGCGAAGCACCTGAGGGAATTCCATAGATGTAAACCACTCCACGAAGCCGTGTGTCTGCCGGTGGAGCATTTACGCAAGAATCGTTAGTACGATACGTTACTCCCGATCCGCATTCGACAGAAGGAACGCTCTGCCAAGAGCCCGCACACTCAGATCCATAACTGTTGTAGACCGGAGTCCATTGGCCACTATAGAAAATTCCGCCGCCACAATTTTCAGCGTGGGCGACAGCGGTAAACAGAAGGAGAAATCCAGAGAGAAATACCAGCTTCATTAACTTGCTCCAGGTTTTTGGGAATCGTCTTTAAAGAGTGGTTATGCCTAAACGCTACCAGCGTCAATGCTTAGGAGACACGGCGTGGATATCCTTACCTCTACGGAAGAAAGTTCGGAGCTAAATCGTTGTCTCTAATGGAATCTCCCTCAGAAAAGTGAGACGCAGTGAATAAGGTTTGAGCGCTGACGCGCCGGTTCGTCGGCGCTTTCTTGTCGTTGGTAGGCGGCTTGTCGGCCCCCGTTTGGGTACAAACGGGGGCTATTTTTTTGTTCCAGA
>JBBQIT010000138.1:0-9150 GCA_038325205.1 Bdellovibrionota bacterium | reverse complement strand
GCCACGACGGTCATGAACTGCGAGTATAGAAAACAGTAGGATTTTAGAGATGGACGACGCTCGCGCGTCGCTGGCATCTCACTCCAAATTAAAAAAGCCCACCTAACGGTGAGCTTTTTTAATATCGGGGCGGCGGGACTTGAACCCACGACCTCTTGCACCCCAAGCAATTAACAGCCAAAATCGCCTTCGATGAATTTGAGGCTAATTCGATCTAAAAACTAACATTAACTGCGGTTTAAGGCCCAGTCGCTCTTCTCACGAGTACCCACAAATACCCACGATTTTGCACTATCACTTTCCATGGAATTTCCACGGGAACCTCTCGATCTTATCAAGCGGCATTCTAAGCCTGTAACCTTTACAGCGATTCCAAGAAGCGACAGATAGCCCGCGAGTTTCTCGGCGCTCCTGACCGCGAGCTTACCCCGAAGACGCCCGCTAACTCGGGGCCGGTCCAGAATGCTTTCTAGCATTTGTTGAGTCAGCTTCTTCTTCTCGATGGTCTTTAGGAATTCAGCATGTAGATCCATTTTGAGCTTGAGCTTGAGCTTGAGCTTGAGCGCGGCGATAGAGCTTCTGAAAAAGAGCGATGCAGGGTCACTGTAACACGTGACGTCGGTAGGGCCTAGACCGAGGCAGGTCTAGTTGGGCTACCTGACCACATAATGTCGCCGATGGATCTTGCTTCTGCCCAGAAAATAGTCGTCAACACAAACATTAATAGATAAAGCTACTTACCATGCATGTCGACGACGTTTCGCTCGTTTAGATGATTATCTAGAAACGATGTCAAGGCAGGTTGGAACCCGCGCCCTTTGAATCTTTGTAGTATTCCACGTGTCTTCTCCTTGTGGCCAACATTTTGCACTTATCCGAACTATCTAATTCGGGGTTGGGAAATGAAACTCGTCGTTAGCTTGCTCGCTCTGATATGCGTGGGGTCTTCTTATGCGCAGCCCCCCACTCACGAGGATGTAGCAAACCTTTCTGCCCTCCGAGAGAGACACGGAGTACCCTCGACTTACAGCCGGACCAACCTTGTAGATGCGTACTACAAATACTTCAATGCTCGCGTCGGAATTGAAGATGACGGGGATCTCCTCTCATCTACGGAACTTAAGATCCTGATCCGTAATTTGTCAGAAGTCCCAGACGACCGACTGACTGCACTGATTGAGGGAGGCACCTACCCAGCAAAAGATCTTCTTCAATTTTCCAACATTTACAAATGGCTTAGGTCACCTAGGCCGGAAGGCCTCTATCTCGAACCTGAGATCGCGCTCACAATAGTTTTAAATGCGTTTGAGCCCTATTATTCAGGACGCAAAGATAACAACGACCGAAAATACGCTCTGCCTGCCACACTTATCAAAGATAAATTCGACGAAATAAAGAAGGCATGGAAATTGTGGAGTCACCTGAGAGATCTCGTTCCAAAAGTAAAAACAGGATCGTTTTACGGCGTCTTACCTAATGAAGAGGTGAACGAAGGGCGTTTACCTGATCTGCTAAAAGCCGCATCACCGGAGGCGGCGGTATTTGATTATTTTGACGAATTGATGCAAGCCAGAGTGCTGGGCGGGGTTGGCAATGAAAAGGGAGAGCAAATTCCCAGAGGGGGATACAAAACCTACGGAGAGCGAAAGACCGCTGCCGCGCGTCTCTATGACGAGTCCTTTAAAAAAATACACAGCTCGGGAGGAAAATCTTGGCGTGAAATCTTTATTCCTACTGACCACGAATTTCTAGATTGTGTGAAACGGTTTGACATGTGGTTTGCTAAGCAAGGGTTTCCTGAAATGCAATGGAACGAGATTCGAGGTCGTCACCTTTCAGGCTTGCGCCCCTGCGCACAGGAAATAACTTTTAATGGAAAAATAACATGGAGCCCCAATGCTGAAGAAGAGGTAAACAGGAAAATTGCTCACCAGCTATTAAATGACCACAATGGATTGGAGATGGGTAAAGCATTCGTCTCAATCTCAAAACAAATAGAGTTTAACAGTTTTCTATTCAACATGCTCCAATCGTGCTCAAGCCACGATCCGAAAGACCCAATGAAGTGCATTATGGAAGCACCCGGGTTGCTTGAGGAAGTGCGCAAAGCATTGTATTCGACGACAAAGTACCAACAAGGATTGAGTGGTTTCCAAGTCCCTTTTATGAAGGAGCAGCAGGATTTCTTCGTATCGCAGCTCGAAAAACAGATCAAAGGACTTGATGCAGCAAATTTATTCTTAATGGAACTTACTGGCGACAACGGGCACCCACTGGGAAGCCAGCCACAATATAGTAATAAACTTCGTTCCGACCTCACCTTCAAGTATCAAAGCCCGAACGCCTTTCCGAAAATGCACTTCGCAGATAGTCAACACCTGGCACCTGTTGATGTGAAAACGTTGACGGACGAAACCCGTCAGATTTTAGAGGATTTCTCAAAAAATTTGAAGGATCACCAACGTAGCATCGAAGAGACCTCGACCAGTTTTTGGAACAAAAACAAGCCGCGTCTCCTAGAAGTTCAGAAAGAAACAAATGCGTTGGCCGATAAAACTGCGAATGAGTTCCTTACTCTTTCTAGACAGCATCTTGAAAAAGGGCATTCCATAACCCTTCCCGTATCAGAAAGGTCCGCTCATGAACCCAACTCCCGTGAAGCCGCCATTTCCAAAATTTTAATAGGCGGAAAACTGACCCCCTTCCAGCTTGCCCACGTCATGAAATCGCTTCCACAAAAGAACCTCACCCAAATATTGGAAATTTACGCGGCGGTAAACGGGCTGAAACTTCCAAAAGGGATTCGGACATTTCCGAAGGGCGAAGGGATTCGCATCGCTTCCCTTATGGAAATGAATTTGGAGAAACAATATCCAGAGGGCATTCCACCCGCAGCAGCTAAACGCGCGATCGGCGATCTGATTTTAGCGAATGTGATTTGGACCGATGCTATGAAAGTTGGCTTCGGATATGACGGAAGACATGAGCTATTAAAAAGCACTGACCCCAAATTATTTATTAAGCACGTAAACCAAAGCATTCGCAACGGGGAGGCCATTGCTCCATCTCTAGTGGAAGCTATGAATGAGGAGATCGAGCCAACTTATTTTAACACGATTATGGGCGTAATTAACGGAAGGCCAAGGGGAGGCGGGCCGTCACGACGCTTAAATGGGGTCGAAACCGAAGTTACCCCTTATGTAACCCACTGGAACAACCACGACTTAATGCTTGAAAACAAAGTAGATAAGAGCTTTCTTATTCAGTTCGACCATTGGAAACCAATTTACGATCTATATCGCTCCCGTCCTTGGGCGACTTACATTCCGTCGGATAGCGAGCTCGATCAACTTCCCAACAGCAAAAGAAATCCTAAACCACATAACCTTCAGTTTAGACATGGCCAAACCCTCTACAACGACGATGTTCAGCGGGCTCTGAGAGAGTACAATAGCGCATTGCATGCCGGGGCAGAACAAGAAGCGGTAGCAAGAAACGTTTTTCTTGGGATTTTTGAATCCGTACACGTCGCGGAAGGGCTGCAAGCGTTATTCGAGAACGCAGCAAAAACGGCTGATGAAAATAGCGCGCTCTTTGTGAAAATTGCGCATTGTAGCGATTCCCCTTCTGATTACCTAAGCTGTCTAGATATTCTTAGCGAAAACGAAATTGCCAACTGTCTGGTAAAAACAGAAAAACTCGCTCGCCAAATGGCTTTCGCGGGTAACTCGCCCCCTTTTCAAAAGGCATATAACGTCTACGAGCCGCTCTTAAACGATCAGTTGGCAACATTAAGAGCAGCAGAATCATGGCTTGCCCGTCAACGTCACCCGGACATCGCTCACCACGTTAGTTCAGTTAACAAACCTCTCGCCGAACGAACAGCGGGAGAGATCGCAATGGAAGTTTTTTCCTCCCCTTTTCACTCAAAAATGGAACGGTCCGCTAACGTGGCCACTTCCATCCCTCCGGATGGTTCAAAGAATCAACTGGTGGCATTTATGGACGGGGGCACTCCCACACAAAGTGGAACAACACTAAAGGCGAGCGCAAACGGCGCAGGAGCTGGAGCAAATCCTAGTCCTGCGCTACCAGGCTTCGGTCCGCGCATTGAGCCTGGAAGCGGTAGAGCGCAGGGCGAGGCGCTCAGAGTTCAGTTGCATAGCCAAATGCCGGCTCGCATAGAGAAGGCCCAAGGCGAAACCAACACATATCTATCCAACATTCAAAATGGATGGGCGACAAAAATAGACGCAATTTCGGCTGAAATTGAAAAGGCGAAGCACAACGCACTACTCGTGCGACAGATGGCCACGCCAGTGGGGTCGGCGGATTATCAAAAAATCGCTGAACGTTTTCCGAATCTTTCCGAGGAGGCCAAGCAGGAATTTGCAAAAGATCTAGAACAGTCTGCTGCGTTCATGAAGTTTTTGGAGAAGAACCCTCAGCTGGTTCGAGAATTCCAAAAGGGAAACTTTTTGCCGAAGGATGGCAGTCATGATGAATTTCTCACCAACATTCAAAAGGACGCCAACGAACTTAAACACGCCGGCGAATATCTTGAGAAACTTCGGCAGGATCCGGGGACCGCAGTATTACTCAACGCTTTGGGTCCTATCGAGCAAGACATTAAGAAAATGCAAACAATCGCGGCTCTCGGCCATCTGAGTGGAAGCTCTGTGGAAGCTGGGGCACTTCTCAGCGTTCAACACGAACTTATCAAAATGCTCGGGAGCGAGACGAACAAATCTACCGCGGATATCGCGGTCGGGCTAGGTCCCCTTGGATTCGCACAGGCCGGGTGTGAGGCCATCACCGGCGCAAGCTGCACTTTCGCGACACCGGGAAGGTCCTTAAGCAAAGGAGAGTACGTCTCGTCGATTTTGGTGGCCGGACTTGGGCTAGGTCTTGGAAAGGGGGCCATCCAGACCATTAAACAGGGCTCGAAACTCTTCCGAGGGGAAAAGGGATTGGCAAAGATAGCGGAGGGAGCCGAAAGCGTTTCACACGCCGAATCTGCGCTCGCGAATGCTATTAAAGCAGTCCCGGAAATAAAGAGCCTCGCTCCGGAAGCTTCCGCACTACTGGGACATAATTTGAGTCTTATGCCGGCGGACGATGCAAGAAAACTTATTCAACTCGGCAAAGACAAAATTCTAACCCCAAATCAATTAACCGTATACTCACAGTTTGAATCAGCGGTCCTAGCCAGACCGGGAGATAGTTTTTTTTCAACTCAATTGAAAGACCTTTCAAATACTTTGAAACAAATCGATATTGAGCACGCTACCGCAGGAAGATCTTTAGATCTGGTGCCAGGTTTGAGAGCGGAGTACAGAAACGCGGAGTTAATGAAGGCAGGGCTAGACGATCTTACGCGCCCGTATTTTTCTAGTTGGACGGAAAGCGGCGCTGTTGGAATCGGTAAAACCAACTCGCCCGTAAAACTCTATCGAGTGCACGAAGTGGAAGGAAGATCAGGCGCATGGATGCTTGTCACCGATCCTAAGGGAATAAGCAAAGCGGTCCTGGCAGATAAGCTCGCCCTCCCAAAAGGCGTGGACGGTATAAAATTTATATCGGAAATTGAACTGCCGACGGGCACTAGACTTATGATTGGGGGTGCAGGGCCGAATGCAAAGGGAGCCGGTGGTGCATTGCAAATTCAAGTCCTGGACAAGGTGGATAAACTTAATATCAAAACAATGCCATTCGAATAGGGAAACTATGGTCAAATTCCGTGCGGTTAAAAATTGTCTAGAAACTCAGTTAGGAAGTGACTGGGCACTATTTTACCAATTTAGCGATCCGGTTGATCAATTTGAAATAATTCCCGGTTTCGGAGTAGCTGTTCTTACAAATCCACCCGCTTCTCGGAGAGGCCCTTCAACCGAGCAAAATATATTCTTCCTGACATTTCAGGGGATTTTGAAATGGAAAGTCGCTCGAGCGGAATCTTTAGAAGATCCCTACGTACATATGAAATTCGAAAATGGAAAACTCTATGCATCTGCTTGGTCAACGAACAAGTATGTCGTAAATCTTGAAGATGGATCAGTCACCTGGTGCGACTTTACGAAGTAATACAGAAGATGGCCTCAAAAGCTGTCCCAGACGCAGGTGGTGGTGACACCATCGGACCGCGACACGAAGATTCCAATACCTTGAGGGGCTTTATGACTACACAAATTATAGGATTCGACGGCCGCAGTATCGCAGAAATGGAAGAAAACTGGAAAAATATTGAGTTGTTCTCCTTTTGTGAAGCAAGTGAGGGAAATCCAATTTTAAGAGCGGCGTTGATCTTTGCCCCCGCCCCAACTCGGGATTCTGAGTTCTCAAGGTGGCTGGATATTCAGCAGAAGAGCGTATCGGATTTATAGCTGCCATGGATAAAGGAACTTTAGAGGTTCTAACTGCTGGACCGAACCCCTTTGGAGTCCGACAATATGATAGCCTAAAAGCAAAACAAATAAGTAGTTGGCTGCCGGAGGGCATCGAGTCAACGAGATCGAGTTCGGCGGTAAGGCATAAGTGGAACCAAATGAACCGGAGCGAGATTCAGCAAATTAAACCCGGTACAAAATACATTCGAAGCCGTGCGAGCTCGCAAGGGCCTGGTTACGAAGGTGGGGCTTGGCAATATTTCGTACCCAATCAAGAGGATATAATCACCCCATGCATCAAGACAAAGTTCAAGCGTGCGACGTGTTACGTGTTACGTTAAAGTTCACATCTACCCCTCTAGAACGGTGAATAGCACGCCCGAAACCAACATTACCCCCTCACAGGTAATCATCCCCCAGCAGCCAACACGCCCCATCCAATCTACCCGATTTCGAAATTCGAGATCTTCGGGAATTTTCATCGAACGTTTAGCCAATCTTTTGGATACGACCGCTCCCGCGTAGAGTTGGGCCCGGTAGGCAAAAAAGAAGGGATGGGATTCCGTTAGAAACCAATGGAAGTACCCATCGTTCTTGAAGATAGGGTCGAGAACTGGGTTAACCAAGAAGATTACGAGTCCCCACGAAAAGCAGGCCAGGAATCCAGAGGCGAGACAGATACAGCCGGAGATGAGAGCGATGCTGTGAATCATAGTTTTTAGTAAGCCGACTGGATCATGAATGACTGAACCAATCCCCGAATGAATTTCTTCCCCAATGTTTTCCTACCGGTTCTTACCCGCTGTTGTCGACGATTTCCGGTTAAAATAGTCCAAAGAATCGTCCATTTTTTTGGTTGCTACCGGTTGGTTTCAAAAAGGCGAACAAACCACAGTCCGGTACTTTTTTTCTTCGATTCAACCAAATCTACGGGCAATCAATTAACGTGTTTGTTTAAGAAATCAAATAATAGAAACCCGCAGAAACCAAAGGGCATTATGAACATGCAACTAGTTAGGGTCCAGCAACAAAATCGACCTACCGGACCTACTCTCTCTCGAAAAGAGTCTTCCTCAATACCCATCGAACGTTTTGCAAGCCATCTGGAAGTAACGGCCCCCGCATACCATAGCGCGCGGAACGAGAAAAAAAACGGATGCGCTCTCTGTAAGAACCAATCAAAGTACTTGTCGTTATAAAAAAGCGGGTCCAGTGCCGGATTCACAATTAAGATAACTCCGCCCCACGAGATAAGAAAAACCAAACAAATGTAAAAGGTAGCTATTCCTAAAATGAACGAGATTTGGTCAAGCATCGGTCAACGAGCCTCGGGTATCCCAAACATCTCTACCAGATTGTGAATAAACGTGGTTCCCCATTTTTTCTCATACATTTTGTCAGCCAATACTTCTCCCCCTTTGCTTCCTATAATGGCGCTTGAACCCCCAGCAAGTGCCCCACACCAGATCATACTTGTCCCTCCGGATTGAAGCCCGAATCCCAGCGTACATATAAGGTAGGTGCCCACTCCTCCCGCAGCGCCGCCCATGACAGTTTTTACAGCCACTTTATGAGCGGTTCGATCTCTTGTCGTGATATTCGGAGCGTCATAAATCTCCTTTAGATCGATGGCCGCATCAGCAACCTTAACGATTCTTCCGCCCCACTTTAATATCTTGGCTATTCTGCCCATCTCGGAGAGTTGTCGGCTATACGCCCGTAGGCCGCTGTCGTCGATCGTGATGCGTATGAGACGCTGCTCCCACATTCTTAGCTGGAAACGTTGCCCCACGATCAACCGATCACCGCGCACTTCCCCGAACGTCTCGATCATGGATTGTATATAAAGACGCCTGATCTCAGTCACCGTCATCTTGATAGTCCCAGGGCGAAGCGATTTCTGTGCCACCTCAAGAAACTGACTCCCCTGCTCTAGAGAATGATCGGCGTATTTCAACAGGTAGCCGAAGTAATTTAAAAGCTCTGATTCGCCCTGGACCAACCTTCTCACCTCCGGAGAGAACGAGTTGTAGGTACGCGAAAGTTCATCCATCGCGGTCGCGTTGGGAGGCTGTGCAAAACAGGCATTAGCGTTGACTCCGAGCTGGATAGACATTCCCGGATAAATCTTGTTAACGTCTTTAATGTGCGGATTAAGACCGACGACTTGTTGGAGTTTATTTTCGACAGCCGTCGGAGAGGTCAGAGAGAACGTCTTCTTTACAATCTGCGAAAGGGTATCGTTCTTTTCAACGACGTAGAAATAATCGTAATCGAAATCACGGTAACTCACGAGAGTCCTCTCTTTGGCTCAGCAATCGGGTTATAGATCAAAAATAGAAAAGTTCGCATTCCTTTCTGGATAAGCAAGTTCAGTGCCGATGTCCCCTTCGTGAAGCGAGGCTGCAACGTCTCAAAACTGAGATTTAAAGAGCGCTAAATACCAGACTTGGCGCTTGTGGCGAGACTCGACTGGCTCGATTTCCGGCCTTCTCGCCGGAATACCACCTCATGGCTGCCAACCTTCGTACGATCGCTTGTGAGGGCAGAAGCTTCGAGGAACCCGACTCCTCGATCCAGGTGTCGATACAGCGCACTTTTTGGTCGTCACACAGTTCATTTTCGAACATCGATAGAGCCTCTTCCCACGGCACAACTGCCTCCTCGGATTTTGCGCACACAATTGCCAATTGTGTTGTATGTGGCTGGTACTCCCGGTTCCCAACCTGAAGCACTTCCTCAATGGCGAGAGACAGATAGGAAA
>JBBQIT010000137.1:0-9207 GCA_038325205.1 Bdellovibrionota bacterium | reverse complement strand
GATTTCGGGCTTTTCTACTTCATCAAACGAAATCCTAAAGAAGCGGCCGTGTATTCCTTGAACGCGGTGTTAAGCGAATTGGCTCTGGGGGTCGTCGTAGCGCTCCTACTTTTTATTTTCCGTTTTCAACTGGCAGGGGCTTTTCACAATCCCGAGTTAGCGTCGCTGACTTTGGCTTTGGGCGCTTTGATTCTGTTTTCCGTTCCCGCGCAGCATTTGGAACACTACCTGATGGTCGTCGATAAGGTCCGCTACAACGTCGTTACTTTCTCCGTGAGTGAGTTTCTCAAAGCCGTAGCCGTCTTTATTGGTTTCTACTTTTTTAATTCTCTTACCCTAGTGGTGTTTCTCTTTGCTCTGATAGGACTCGTCCGTTGCCTTATTTTGATCGGGATGAATGTTGCTTTGATGCGTCGGGAAAAGATTCCTTTTGCACGGTTGTGTGAATATTTGCCACATCAGATCGCCTATGGCTTTCCCTTGGGAATCTCCCAAATTTTCTCAATTTGTTACAAAATGGATCGGTTTGTCATTGCAACACTCTTTAGTGTTCGGCAATTCACTCTCTATTCGGTGGGGAGTTTTGATATCCCTCTTATTCCCAGCGTCAGCAATACCATGTCAGATTTGATGTCGTTCGATATCGTGACGGCGAATGCTCAGTCTCAATTCGATAAGATTAAGTATTTGTGGCAGACGACCAAGCGAAAGATTGCGCTCCTTCAAATTCCTATCGCCATCTACTTCTTTTTCTTTTCGGGGCAGGTAATCACCTTCATCTATTCCGCTAAGTATGTCGAGAGCGTGCCCTATTTCAAAGTGTTCATGCTCATTTTTCTAGTCAACACTTTCGACTGCGATATTTTGTTTCGGTCCTTTGCGGACAATAAACGATTTCTCAAGATCCAGGTCGCTTCTAGCGTTGTGGGGTTATTGCTAACGGTGGGAGGGGCTTACGCCTATGGTCCCATGGGAGCACTGCTCGGAAAACTGGTAGGCGATAGTCTTTCCATTTTCGTGAAATTGATGCTGGCCAAAGGGTTACTTCGAGCCGATTGGAGAGAACTATTTCTGTGGCGGGACCTTTTCACGATGATAGGAGTGAGTATCTTCTCGGCCGTCTTTTCGCGCTGGCTTGTCGCTTATGCTCCTTCGATGCCTTTAGTTCAGATCACTTTAAGTCTAGGAATCTACGGGTGTGTGTTTGTGGGGTTAGCCTGTCTTTTCAAGATCGTACGCTCCGACGAAACGCTTTATCTCAAATTGAAATTGCGAAGTTTATTACCTGCTTTTTGAGCCGGGCTTGCCCGACCCCAAAGAGGAGCCGAAATGAAGAAACTATCCGAGGCTGCGGCGCGAAAGGCAGAGCGAGCTTGAGGGCTTGAGTTGATACGCATGTCGTCCACTTCAGGGGCGGTTCCGCTGATTTCGTTCCAGTAACTATAAGCTTTAAGCCTTGGCCAGCGATTGGCTTTTAAGAAGTGGTAAGAGTCCGTGATCCACTTCGCTTTGTGATTATCGTCCTTGGGATCTTCAATAACGGCAGTCTCCACCAAAGCTACTGGCCTAACGGCGGAGACAGCAATGATTTCGTTGTACGCCGAGTCCATCACATCCACGAACTCATCCCAAAAGTCGGCATTAATCTGAGCGCCTAAGACGCTGACTCCGATCCAATCGATGTAAGCATCCCCTGGGTAGTATTGCGTCATCAGATTGTCGGGGTTGTGGGGATTGTCTTCCCCATTCATGTGAAAGAACCAGGTGATATTGCTCGCGCCTTCAGCGCGACAAATGGTTACGATTCGTTGGAAGACTGCTGCATAAAGCGCCGGTCCATTTTGATAAAAGATTCCACTCCACTGATTCCAGAAACCATTCGGCTCAGGCCCAAATTCCGCCAGGATGGGAAAGCCAACATCCCGAGCTCCGTCTGCCCATTGCCTAATCTGAGCGTCAAAGTCACCTTTCAGAATCAAATCTAGGCGAAGCACAGGATCTAAAGTGTAAGTTTCATCGGGGATGCTTCGAGGCAAAATGCGTAGAAAAGGAATAGCGCCCTGATTGTGGGCTGCCAGAGCCTGCGCTTTAGGGAATTCGAGGGCTTGCCCCCATTCGCTCAACACGATGGCCCAGACGACAGACTTGCCCGCATTCGTTTTGAAATCGGCGATCGAGTTACCAAGCGTTGTGGCGTCTCCATCGGGGTAAGAAGCAAAAGTACCTAGATAGAGTCCGGTAGTAGGAGCTTGAAGAATGCTTTCGGAATAGCTGTAGCGGGGAGTGAGAAGTAGGGGGACTAAAAACAACAAAAGCCGTCGCAAATCCAATTGCACGCGCCTTTCTTGTGAGGACTAAAGGCTTTGAGCCAAATTTTAAAATAGAGGCCTGGAAAACTTCCAGGCCCCTCATTTCAATAAGTATACCTACTGACGACTATACCAGGAAGCGCCCGTCAGGAAGAAGTTGTCTAGGAACATGCTGCGAATCGCCTGGAGCGATTGGAAGCTCGAGTTAATTCGCATGTCGTTTCCTTCGACCGTCCAACTTGGCACGTTCCAGTAGCTAAACGCTTTGATGCGAGTATAATCTCCGCTCTTCATCACGTTGTAGGCTTCCGTTATCCAGGCGGCTTTGGCGTTGGGATCTTGGTGCGATTCGATCACACCGGCTTCGACGATGGCGATAGGCTTAATGGTCGAGACGGTAGACATCTCCTTATATCCCGGATCTAAAAGATTCTGGAAGGTGTCCCAATAATCAGATTGGTACAAAGCGCCTACGACGCTGAGTCCAAGCCAATCAATGTAGTCATCGCCAGGATAATATTGCGCCATCAAGTTGTTTGGTCCGACAGGATTGGCAATGTTGTTCATGTGGAAGAACCACGTGATGTTCGTAGCACCCTCTTGACGGCAAATGTTGATGAAACGTTGGTAAACCGCTTTATAAAGGGCGGGACCGTTGTCATAAAATACGCCGCTCCATTGGTACCAGTTTCCGTTAGCTTCCGGAGCAAACTCCACGAAGATGGGGAAAGGTAACTGGCGAGCGACATCGGCCCATTGGCGAATCTGAGCATCGTAATCACCACGATTGAGGTATTCCAATCGCAAGTAAGGATCAGGATTACTGGTTTCCCAGTTTACGCTGCGAGGAAGCACGCGGACGAGAGGAGTGCTGCCATTTTGATAAGCGGCCCACGACTCATACCAAGGAAACTGTAAACCGCTACCCCACTCGTTCAAGACGATACTCCACGCCAGGGCTTTGCCTGTCGACGCTTTGAAAGAGTTCAAATTGTTAGTGAGACTCTGTGCGTCTCCGCGGAGATAATCGACGTAAGCGCCGAGATACATTCCGTTGACGGGCGGTGCGAGAAGATAGCCCGCTTCAGAGACATTGTTAAAAAATGCGAAAAACGACAGGAGCATTGCCAAGTAGATGGCTTTCCTTGCGTGCATAAGACCCTCCTTGAAAAATACTGTACTCATTTATTATGTAACCCCACGGGCACAGAGTGCACAGACCATGCCACCGAGACCACCTTCATTGAGAGGGACTTTGCGAATGGTAGTGGTGGTTTTTTGGCTCATCCCTCAATTTGGCCGGTAAAAAATTACCAGTGAGGATGCGTCGCAAAACTGGTAATAAGGAGGAGGGATGGGAAAGCCAACACAAACACTTCACCTGGTAGAATATCTGGCGCAGGGCGGTATCGAGCGGTTGCTCGAGCAATTGGCCCGTTACACGCCAGCTGAGCGAGCCGCGCTGACTTTCTTTTCGTACGAGACACAGACCATTGAAGGGATCGGCAAAGAGCTCGTGCAATTGGGAGTTCCTGTCTTTACGCATAAGAAAAGAAGCGGCTACGATCCCCTGCTTCTTCTGAAACTGATTCGCGTGATTGGTGATCAAAAAATTACTGTCGTTCACACTCATGATTTTGGGCCGATGGAGTACGCTGCGGCGCTAAAGATACGTTTCCCGTATTTGCGGCTTATCCACACGCACCACACGCTTCATCACTTTTTGAATAACAAGAAGTATCTCCTCTTTTTTCAAGGGGTGAGCCATCTTTATTACAAAGTGATAGCTGTTTCTGATCATGTGAAGAATCAGATCATCAAATACTGTCCGTTGGCAGCGAAAAATATTGTCGTTATTCCCAACGGGATCGCTTTGGACCAGTTTAAGTCGAAGCGCATGAAAGACGACGGCTGTCTCCGCTTGGTAAATATCTCGCGAGTTTCGCCAGAAAAGAATCTTGCTTACCTGTTGCGCACCTGCGTTCAGCTAAAAAATGCGAAGATTCCTTTCGAGCTTCATCACGCCGGAAGCGGGAACGCAGAGCTGGAAGCGCAGACTAAAGCATTTATCAAAAAAGAAGGGCTTGAGCCTTTCGTGTATTTGTACGGATTTCAAACCGATGTGCGCTCCATCTTAGCCAAAGGCGATATTTTTGTTTCGAGTTCGATCTCGGAAGGGCATCCTGTTGCCGTCCTGGAGGCCATGGCGAGCGGCAAAGCCTGTTTAATTAGCGATATTCCTCCGCACCGAAATCTAGCGCCGGGAGCCGTAAAACTTTTTTCGATTGGAGACGATCGCGCTTTGTTCCGCCTTTTGGGTACGATGGCACAATCTCCTGAGGAGATCCGGTCACTTTCCAGAAAGGGCAAAGCGGAAGTAAGATTGCGCTATGGAATCGATCGCATGATTGAAAGCTATTGTGGTCTATATGTATAGAGGCCATCTCAAAATCCGTTTCTACTCCGACCGGCCAAAATACCCAGGCGCTTCGTCCTCAGTCGTCGGCATGCTCAACAGCCTCGTAGGCTGCTTCCGCGTGCCTCCTCCCTGCGTCCTCGATCCTGGGAATTTTTGCTCGGTCTCGCAACGAAAGGGATTTTGAGATGGCCTCTAGAAAAAAAAGTAGTCATAGTTTCCGGTCTTCAAGTGTTTCCGCCGCAGTCGGGTGGTCAGCTTAGAACCGCCAATCTGGCGAAAAAGATCGCTGAAGAGTCGGATGTGTTTGTCTTCTCTTTCACGGGAAGAAAAAAAGACTATTTGAGCAATACGAAATCTGGCCTTGATGCTATTTCGGGGCATCTAGTGGAATGGGTGAACCGGTCTAAGCTGTTCGGTCTCTTTCAGTTAGTGTCCTATCGCTTGCGGCTTCCGCCTTTTTGGCTAACCTTTGTAAGTCGGTTTTTTATTCCGGCGCGTTTACTAAGAGAGCTTGCGAGGTCGAATCAGGTAATAATCGACCATCCTTATCTCTATCCGGTTTTAAAACGAGTCACTAAGCAAAGAGTGCTGAACACCCACAATGTGGAGCACCATTTATGGAATGCGAATTGGTTCGCCAGCGTCTTTATTGCCCCTTGGGTAAAGCGCATTGAGACAAAGGCCATCTCGACGAGCCAAGAAGTTTGGTGTTGCTCCGAAGAGGAGAAAGCCGTGCTTACTTCGATGACAGGAGCGGCACGTCCTATCATTGTGGTTCCCAATTTCGTTCAACCTATCGGACGTTCGGAAGAGTTAGGTCGAAAGATGCGCTGGGAGCTTGGGATTCCGCAGACCGCCAAAGTCATGCTTTTTACAGCGAGTCAGTATAAGCCCAACATCGACGCGCTCACGTATCTTACCGAGTTTGCAAAAAAGCATCAGCGCCTCTTAGAAAGGGTGAACGTTTTCATTCTCGTCGTAGGAAGTGTGAGCCCGGTAGCGCGAAGGGAAGGTCGACTTATCCTTACCGGTCCGGTCACTGAAGTAGCACCGTACTTCTCTGTGGCAGATCTTGCTATCAATCCTGTGATGTCGGGATCGGGCACCAGCCTAAAAATGTATGAATACCAAGCGGCCGGAATCCCCATTCTTTCCACACCTTTTGGGGCTAGGGGATTAGGCCTTGCGGAAGGGATTGACTTCAAACCCTTTCGCCGCGAAGAGTTAGATCGGGTGTTACTAGAAGAATTGGATTCCTAGTATCGGGTTTTGGGGGAGTATGCTGGGTCTACGCTTAACCACTATTACTATTTTCGTTCTTGCCTGCTTGTTAAGTTCGGCAAGCCTATTTGCCGCGGAAGCCATTAAGCAAACCGAAACGGTTAATGTTCCGGTTGAGTATCAAAAGATCTATTTCTCTTACTTTGGAATGTATCAGGGCCCAAGCCTATCCAATCCTGGGGGAAGAGGCGCTATCGACAGCAGTAGCCTCACCTATGAAAACGGAGAACAAAATCTCCAAAACCAATTTAAGCTCGACTACTTTTTAAGCCCGAATGTTTTTGTGGGCGCTGTTCTGAATTTTCAAATTAATCCATTAGGAGGAACTCCAATCCATATGTTGGATAGTGGAGTGCGTATCGGTCACCAAAGAATTATTCATACAGACAGCTTGAACCTAATGGCGGATTTTCGTGTGACGGGTCCTTTGAAGCCGGAGAATCGAAGAAGAAACGAGCTCGTCGATTTCCAAAGTCTACAAGTATTGAACTACAATATTCCCAAAACTAAATTTTCTTTGGGCGTCGTCGGATTTCACACGCTGCAACTTTACGGAAGTAATCTGCCTATTCTCCCGTCGAATGATCTAGGAGCCGCGAAGGATTGGAACTTATATCTTGGTCCCTACGCTTCCTACCATTTGAGTAATAGTTTTGCCGCCATTGTCGCTTACGATGTGCATCCGTACCATCGGGTAGGCGCCAACTGGGATACTTGGGTAAGCGATCCTTCAGATATCGCTCCCGGCATTAGTTGGGACATCACGGGTGATATTAATTTTCAATTTCAAGTCGTCATGTACCCCAGTCAATTACGGTGGGATACGTTGGGGACGATGGCTTACGTCTTTTGGCAAATTATTTGAGGTGAGAGCAATGGATCCAAAATTAAAGAACATGCTAAAGCGAGTGCGTGGCGAGGGATACAAGCTCATTAATCCCCTCAAACCAAAGTATCATTGTCCTGTGTGTGAGTACGACGGCCCGTTCATGACAGCGAAAGATCCCACGGGCGACAGAAAAGATGCGATTTGTCCCGGATGCTCCTGTGCTGAACGACATCGGTTGCAATGGCTTGTGCTCGAAGCACTGCCTGAGCGAGCAAATTTTAAGAATATGCACATTCTTCATTGCGCCCCTGAAGCGGCAATGGCGAAACGTTTGAAAGCCCTTTTTGGGAAGTACAACTCCGCTGATCTTTTGGATCCCACGGTCGATTATAAAGTCGATCTTAGAAAGATTCCTTTTGAAGATGCCACTTTCGATGTTGTGTTTGCTTCACACGTTCTAGAACATATTCCGGAAGACATTCAGGCGATCAAAGAGATTCGCCGAATATTAAAGCCGAATGGAATAGCAATTTTACCGGTTCCCGTCGTGAACCAAACGACGATCGATTACACCGAGCCGAATCTCGCCGAGTGGGGGCATGTGCGTGCGCCGGGATTAGATTATTTTGATCGCTACGAACCTTTCTTCTCTCGAGTGAGAACTTACACTTCTTCAGAGTTTGACGAAAAGTTTCAGCCCTTCTTGTACGAGGATCGTTCGCATTGGCCGAACGATGCTTTCCCGAAACGTCAGCCGTCTGATTTACCGAGGCACGACGAGATTGTCCCTATCGGGTACGCCAATTAGGTAAAGCTCCGTTAGAGAAGGTGAAATTCGGAAGGAAATGGGGCGAGGACAAGACGGTTTTCGAGGTAGTCGCCAGAAAACCAACTCCCGAGAAATAGCCAGAAGGTCGCTATGAGCCGGTGTCGAACTTCTAGCTACTTTAGACGGTAAAATAGAAGTAAGTATTTGATATATATAATATTTATACTGGATACTTGTGGTATACGGGGCGCTTTTTTGATGAGCACCCTGGCTAAGTATTTGAGTCAAAAACGCTTTCTTTAACCCTCCCGATAGCCGTCCCTAGAAGGTAGACAAAAGCACTCCACAACGGTGAAAAGCTAGCCTTGGCCAGCCTAGAGCGTATTGGTACGCGACTTGTAACTATATCTAGTACGCCCCGACATGGATTACCCAACTTGAGTTAGCCGAACGTTTTAGGATTGGGAGAATTTTTAATGTCCACTGCCCGCAAAGCCTCCGAAATTGCCTTATTCATTCTTGCAGGACTCAGTCTTTCCTTCTGTGCGAAGGCCAGCTTCAAAACGCAGGCCGGGAACAGCGTTCTTACCGGAACCGGAGCACGCGCGATTGTGACGGCGACGGGCACGGGAAATCGAACCACGGTTTATAGCAGCGGTATTGCTCAAGAGCTTTTTGTGACCTCGATCTCACCAGTGGTGGGAATCTCTAACAACCAAATTCCAAACCATTTTCTTTGCACGGCTAACTGTGCTGATTTAGCGGCACAGGCGAGTACGGTAGCCGCCGGTCATAGTTTGATTGTAGACGGAACGGTATTTCCCCGATCTTCGAATGGCGAAATCAATTTCGTAGTGAATGCGATTATTCCTAACGACGCTTCTGCCCCTTTTATTAATCCTACTGGCGGACTTGGTGGCGGCAGTGGCAGTGGCGGTGGCGGCGGAACGCCTCCTCCCGTGTTAACAGGCGCTGCCTTGCTGGGACAAACGATATTCACGAATAGCTGCGCCGGCTGTCACGGCACGAACCCCGACTTTACGAACTACAGCAAAACGGCGTGGAAGAACTCGGTTAGTGGTGGAGGCGCCTCGATGCCCAAGGGCGCGGCGAAACTTTCCGCTGCTGACGTAGCGAACTTCGGTGCTTATATCAACGCTCTCTAAAGCCCTACACTTTTTAGCTGTTCATTGATGCGAGTGTGAGACTCGCGTACGTAACAGACAATTAAACACGCGATTAAGGTAACTACCATCAATCCCGCCCCTAATTCCGCTGATTGAAGCTTCATGGCAAGAAGCGGACGTCCGGCCTGAGCGATGACTCTGTGGAGAAAAAAGATAAGAAGCGAGGAACGGCCCAAGAGGCGCAGCGGATTTAGCAATCCTCTGATCGACGTGATGGCGTCCGCGAAGGCAACTCCTGCTAGACTCAGACCGAATCTCCCGGCAGTCACCGCGACGAAGGGAAGGTGTCCGGGAAAGGCGATGATGGCTAGCGAAATAACCCCTAAGACCGCGGTCATTCTTCGCATCGATACGATTCGAGTTAGCGTTCCTAATCCAAAACTCCAAATCGAAAAAGTTGCCATCTTCACAAT
>JBBQIT010000136.1:0-9239 GCA_038325205.1 Bdellovibrionota bacterium | reverse complement strand
GTGATTAAAAGAGGTGTTGGCGTACGGATAGGATCGGCTGGTTAAATATATGGAATGATCGTTTCCACTAAATTGAAGGGGCGAGTATCTAGGATCGCTGATACGAGAAAGTAGAAACTTCGCAAACCCTGCTCCATCTTCCGAAGAAATGGCCCCGGCTTCATCGCTATAGGCACCTGCCCACTGAGGATATTGTCCCCAGATCGGTCTCGTCGGAGTTCCATGGCAAATTTTGCATTTGGCCACATCCGTGTCGATCTTGGGGCTTCCCCTTCTGCTCAGGTCAATCTCCCCATAGTGATACGTTCCCAATTTCTCGTCGAATTGAGCAAATTCCATAATCGAAAAACGAGGGTTGGAGGGGACGCTCCCCACGGCTAAAAGAAATCTCGCATCGGGTCCAAAGTAAACGATTCGTGGTTTTTCGTAGGTTGCTTGCTGCAACGACTTGGAGTGATGCAATAGAACAAAACTGCCCGTGTATGAGGCGGGTAGATCACCCAAAAATTGTTCGACGTTACTCGTGGGGTGTGTGTCGAAGTACTTCTGAATGGTATCAGACGTTACCGGGTAGCTAAACTCTGTTCCCCACGTCAAAACAGAACAAAAAAGCACTGCAGTCGCAACCCAGAATCGTATTCCCATGTATCCCCCAACCCAATAATAGAGTTGAGGTTAGCTGAGGAATTGCTCGCAAGTAACGACGCGAAGTGGCCTAAACGAGGTATCCTTTACCCAAAGGATAAAGGATACCCCTCACCAAATTTACTTGGTCTGATTTTCCGTTTCATCCGTCGTAGTCGTAGAGCCATCGGTCTTAGTCTTTTTGACCTTTTTGTGATCGTGGGTGGTAGTCGAACCATCCGCATTTTTGGCTTTAACCTTGTGGTGCGTGGTCTCTTTTTGCGTCCCCGTGATTGGGTTAGTGCTCTTATCAGAAGTGGTGGTGTTTTCGTTGTCATCGGCCCGCAACGCCGTCACGTTTAATAACAACACCGCAACTCCGGTGATCATGAATAGTTTGAACATGTGAGACTCCTTGGTTAGCCCAGCAATATCGCCGGCCTCTTGCCCACAGAATTTGCACTTTCGGTGCCGAGGGAAACCCGACTGATCCCATCGCCCCCGCCTGCTTTTGCAGAGTCTTGTTACAATCGTGGGTTTCAGAATGTCGAGATATTCATCAATTAAGAGAATAGTTTTCGAAATTACATCGCGCGATTCTGCACTTGAAACGCCGCGCTATCCGAACTGTTTTTCAAGCTCTTCGATGGTTTGGATAGCCTCGAATTTTTCGAGGGAGCTTTATCTGGTTCCGTAGTGTTGTTCCGCGCTAACAAGTCCTTCACCGCACAATGCCGGGTTAAGCCACTCTGCAGTCCTGAAAAAGCAGCAAGGCCAAGTAAGCTTTTCCCAAGGCGAGATCTCACCAAGCTAAGGGCAGCGACGGCGGCCACGGCACCCAAGCCGATACGGATATAACTTTCAGTCTTACCTACATTTTGTGTCATACGAACTCCTTTCAAGAAAAAAGACTGCATCGATTATGCCAAAGATATGGCAGAGCCTAGGCCATTCCGTATTGTTTGCGTTTTCGCCAAAGCGTCACGGAAGTAATTCCAAGAATAGTGGCGGCTCTTTCAAGATTCGCTTCTACACTTAGCACTTTCTGGATGTGCTCTTTTTCGAGTGCTTCAAGGCTTAAGAAAGCTCCTCCGGTCGACGCAAACGACACCTGCCCTGGGTTTCTGACCGACTCGGGAAGGTCGTCTATCGTCGCAGGGCGCAGATTCGCTAAGATAGTGAGACGCTCAATCGCGTTTCGTAATTCTCGGACGTTTCCCGGCCATGGATAGCTGAGAAGTTTGTCCATCACCCCTTCGGGAAGGGAAATGGCTTCTTTGAGGTTGGCCGAGGCTTTCGCCTCAGTCAAAAATTTTTGAATGAGGATAGGAACATCTTCTTTTCGATGACGTAAGGGAGCTAGAGGATATTCCAGCATGTTTACGCGGAAATAGAGGTCCTCGCGAAATTTACCTTCCTTGACTGCTTCTGGAAGGTTCTTGTTCGTAGCCACGATAATTCTGGTATCGACGATAATCTCTTCATTGCTTCCTACCCTCTCCACCACGCGATCCTGCAAAAAGCGGAGCAACTTAGTTTGCGCGGAAGCAGAAAGATCCCCTATCTCATCTAGGAAAAGGGTACCTCCGGCAGCCAGCTCGAATTTCCCTGCTTTGTTTCCCGTTGCCCCGGTATAAGCACCGGCTACATGACCAAAGAGTTCTGATTCTAGAAGCGACTCTACGATCGTGGTGCAATAGACCGAAACAAAAGGTTTCCCTTTTCTGGGAGACAATTCGTGAGTGAGCTTAGCTAGTTCGCTCTTTCCTGTGCCGCTCTCGCCCGAAAGAAGTACGGTGCTATTCGTCGGCGCTACTTTTTTTACAAACTCTTCTAATTTCTGCATCGCGGGCGAAGTCATCCCCGCGAAATAGTCCCGGCGATAACGATATTTTTTCAATTCTTCGTTTTCGTGACGAAGCTGGATAAAAGCACCCAATTTGTCTAAGACATGGCTTAGCTGGGCGTTGGAGAAAGGCTTGGGCAAGTAATCGTAAGCGCCTTCTTTGACGACGGAAACTGCATTCTCAATCGAAGCATAGGCGGTCATCACGATGATGAAAATGTCGGGGCGAATCAATTTGGCCTGTTTAATGAGATCCAGCCCAGTTTCTTTCTCCATGCGAAAGTCGGTAATAACGACGTCGTAATCTTTCGCCTTAAGGCGAGCTGTGGCGGCACTTACTGATTCTGAGGTTTCAGCCATGTGACCCGCGGCTTTCAGGCTCGCAGAAAGAGTATTTCGAATGTTCTTATCGTCATCAACTACTAGGATCGAAAGAACTCTCGTTTTCATACGGCCCTCCCGTGAGAGAGTAAGGGCAGAGTCACAGAAAAGACAGCTCCTTTAGGATCGCCCTTTCGGTAGCTAATTTTGCCACCGTGGGCCTCCATAACCTCTTTGGCGATGGTGAGACCAATGCCCAAAAATCCCGCTGTGCCGTCGCTGGGTCCAGATGAACCCTTGAAGTAAGGCTCAAAAATTCGGGTCTCGAGTTCCGCGGGAACACCAGGCCCTTCGTCCTGTACGGAAAGGCGTGCTTGAGAGGATTCAAGGTCAAGTTTGATTGCTATCTTGCCTCCCGGAGGAGTTACCCGAATAGCATTGGACATCAAGTTGGTGACCACCCATGGAAACTTGATGGGATCGATACTAACCATGGCTTGAGAAGAGTTGCTTTCGTACTCGATATTAATTTTCTTATCTTGAGCGACGACCCTAAAGGGTTTCAGCCAGCGCGGAAGATGCTCATGCAGATCCAAAGGATGTAGTTGAAGGATTAGCGAAGTCGGCTGGCTTTCCAGGTGACTTACTTGCACGAAATCATTGGTCACCCCTCTAATCCGGGCGACATCCTCTTGAATGGTGTCTACGAGAAGCTGAGTGTCTTCGTCGAACTGTTGCTTCTTGTTCACCAGTAATTCAGAAGCTGTCCCTAATGACTGGAGTGGAGTTTTGAGTTCATGCGACAATACCCCGATAAACTCCGCTTTGAGACGTTCCCGCTGCCGCTTCTCGGTGATGTTATGGAGCAGATATACTTTCGCGAGCTCCTGTCCGTCTTCACCTAAGACCGGCCGGACACGTCCCGAATAGGATTCCACTCCGGTGTCCGTCGTAAGCTCAAATACTTTTTCATCAGAAAGTTCTGGAGTCAGAACTTCTCGCAGTTTGAGATAGTTCTCCGACATAGAAGGAAGATCATTCCAGTAATGGCCGATTACATTTTCTCTTGCTAAATCAATAAGCGAGAGCATTTTGTCGTTGCCTTGAGTGATAAGCCCTCTTTCTCCGAAAACGACGACGGCATCTTCTACCGACGAGAGAACGGCCTGAAGCTTTTGGCTTTGGCGAACAATCTCTTCTACGTTCGTGCGATCGGCTTCGGAGACTCGCTCCCAGAGATTACGAATCTCTTGAATCAAAATGCGTAGCTCTAGGCTATTGGGCTGCGTCGGTAGTCGTAATTTTTCTCCCGGTTTCGGTTTGCTCCTCAACGTCTCTGCGATTCTTTTTAAAGGATCAGCCAAAGAAGTGGCAACGGTGTCGGCCCGATAAAACATGACCAGCAAGCCGACTAAGAAGAAAAAAAGAGTTACTTTGAGAGTGTTAGCCTTTAGCTCCTGTGCTTTTTCGGCTGCTTTGAACATGCCCGCTCGGTTTAGTTCGATTAGTCGACCCAAATATTCATCTAGTTGGATAAAGGATTTTTCGCTTATCGGAGTAGTCATCTCAGCAGCTCGGGCGTCTTTCCAAAGCTTTTCTATCGCCAATGCGATTTCAGACTCACCGTGTTCGGTGAGGTTCCCCTTTTCAAAGGCAAGCGCACTTTCAAATTGAACTACGAACTGGGGTTTTGATTTCGTGGGGTGTTCTAAAGGGTGACGAATCGCTGACCAAGCTTCGCGCATCTGGAGAGCGGCGTTAATGGAATCATAATTTACATGCAACAGACGGGGAGTGATGTTTGCAGCCACAACCACTGACCAGAGAAGTAAGGCACAACCAGCCACTCCAAAGGTACCCATAATAAATAGGTAACCTCGAAAAATGAGGTTTCTAAGCGGAGGCAGATTTACATTCACATTCCTCTTCCCGTGCAGACAATGTGCACATCGATTCCGACAGAATCGTGGATAAACGTGGATACCACGGAACCCTTAATCCTTTCTTTAAAAGGCGAAATCCTTGTTTTCCCAAACATCGCATGCAGCACATAGTTGTCGTGCGCAAAGTTAACCAGAGCGTGGGCCACGTCGTCAGATTTCAATTGGACTACCTCCGCTCCCATACTCTTTGCAAGTTTCAGGTTATTTTGGAGCTTTCGTTGAAGGCCGGCGTCAATAGCCGTCGGACTCTCATTTTTACGTTGGACGTACACCGCGTAACACCGAGTGGAAAGCTGCATCGCAAGGCGTGTCCCCTTCCGGATGAGGGCAGCAGCACTGGTTGGGTCAGAACTCATACAGACCATTACCGCCTCTTGGGAGCCCGCAGTCACTTTTCGGAGCCCCTCGTCATACTCGCCAATTTTTCGGACCTGATCTTCAGCGGCCTCTCTTAGACAGGCTTCCCTTAAAACGGATAGGTTCTGTGGAGTGAAAAAATTGAGCAGCGCCTTTTCGGCTCGGTCTTTGAGGTAAATCTTTCCTGTTCGCAGTCTCTCCCGCAAATCCTCGATCGTGACATCCACATTTACGAGTTGGTCTGCTCTCTGCAAAACGCTATCCGGAATTCTTTCTTGAACCTCAATATGAGTAAGTTCAACGACCCTCTCGGCTACGGTTTCTACATGTTGGATATTTAACGTCGAAAGAACGTTGATCTGATGCTCCAGGATTTCGAGTACATCCTCGTATCTCTTTTCGTGCTTACTTCCCGAAACATTGGTGTGCGCTAGTTCGTCGATTAAAACAATATGCGGGCGTCTTTTGATGATAGCGTCCACATCCAGTTCCGGAAAATCTCGGCCTGCGATAGGAACGATTCGCCTTGGGATCTCTTCCAAGCCATCCGATTGCCGAAGCGTTTCGATCCTGTCGTGAGGCTCTAAATACCCCACCACAACGTCGAGGCCCCGCTTTTTTAAGCGTTGGGCCTCTTGCAGCATGGCAAAGGTTTTCCCAACGCCAGCGGCGTAGCCTAAGTAGATCTTAAGAACGCCCTTCTTGCGCCGCTCAATCAGCTCTTCGAGACTACCTAACTCCACAAACATCCCTTTCTATGGAAGGATTCAAAAGCTTGCCGCGAGTGAGGTAACCGCCAGCCCGTTGCCGGGGGTGTTCCCCCTCTTGCCCGTAAAGACCGCGTCCTTCGAGAAGAGTCCTCTGATTTCATTCCGCCAAACCACCGAAGGATGCAACTGCCAATCTAGATTGACCGAAGCCCCGGTCGTTTGAAAGCCGTTCGCGGTACCGGTCGTAACTAACACCTGATCTTTGTCGTTATAGTATTCCAGTCGCCCGGCCACCGAAAAAGGTTGGAAAATTTGGTGTTTCACCAGAAGTGTCGTCGCATACCAGTAGGAGCTCCCCGACCCACTCGGCTTGTTCTGCATTCCGAAATCCTGGCTGAGCGCCACCTGCCAGCTGTCTGTGAGAAAATAGCGAAGGATGACTTCATTAAAAATTCTTAGGTCGTTTTCACGACCAATGAAGTTGTTGTAGATGAGAGAAACCTTGGAATTGGGATTGTAGGCCAATTGCATCCCCACCGCTTTGTCGTTATTGGTCTCCACAATGTTTTGCCAACCATTCATGACATGCAGCTGTCCTGAAAGTACCGGCGAGAACTCATAGGTCGCTTTCACTCCGGTCTGATAGTAGGGCGAGTTTTCAGCTCCCAGAGACCGAGTATAGTTCCAGTTATCCTTTGAAATCCAGCTCTCGAAGCCAATGTGAGAAAAGTAAATCCCGGCGTCTAACCAAAGTTTATCGGCCACGTTTACGCCTACGACCGCTTCCTGGATGTGCCGCATCAGATCGCCCAACTGAGGCGAATTGGCCACTTCTCCCGCGTAGTTGGCGTTCACAGAGGTTCCCGCTTGAAGCGCCAGCCGTCCCCGCACTTTCTCTCGATCGAGCTTCGCTTCGACATAGGCCAAATTGATCCCAAATTCGTTGTGTCGAGCTGCTTGGGTAGTAAATTGTCTGTCCCTCACCGCATTGTTAAAATCAAAAGCATAATAAGTATCTACGAATCCGCCAAAGGTAATGGGTTTCTCTCCCGTCCTTTCGGCGTAACTTAGGGGAGAAAGAAACCACGTTGTCGCGATAAGTGCCCCAGCCCATTTTGTTGTAAAATTCATAGGGGTAATCTCCTTTAGTTCGTCATCGGTAAAATCTTATCGAGTTCTAGGTTGACCAACAGGACGTTCACCGTAGGTTCGCCAAAGATTCCCCACTGCGGCCCTTCAGTGAAATGATCTACAATTCTTTTGACGACCGCTTCGCTGGCTTTGCGAGACGTCGCGATCCGCACAATTTGAATTTCTGCTGCATGCGGTGACAGATGGGGATCGAGCCCACTCCCTGAAGCAGTCACCATCTCTGTGGGAACTTTTCCGTCTTTCACTGTCGGATTTCCTTTTCTAACTCTCTCTACGTCCGCTTTAATCCGATCCATCAGCTTTTTGCTAGTAGGGCCCAGATTAGAGCCCGAGGAATTAGCAGCGTCGTAGCCCTTATCACCTGCTGCCGAAATCCTTCCGTGGAGGTACTGAGGTTTGGTGAAGTTCTGTCCGATGAGCGACGAGCCCACGATCTTTCCATCCTTAACAATGAGACTTCCTTGCGACTTATCTCCAAAGAGGAGATTCCCCACTAAGGTAACGGAGAGGGGATAGACGCCACAAAGAAGTATCGTAAAGAGAACCAGCACCACCGAAGATCGAATTATAGTTTTCATAAAACCTCCTTAAGCCAAACCTAGCGCTGAGATAACAACGTCGATAATTTTGATGCCGATAAAAGGAGCGATAACACCGCCGATTCCGTAAACAAGAACGTTGTAACGAAGTAAAGACGCCGTCGATTGCGGTCGGTAGCGGACTCCCCGAAGGGCCAAGGGAATGAGCGCGATGATGATCAAGGCGTTAAAAATCACCGCCGATAGAATCGCACTTTCTGGACTCGCCAAATGCATCACATTCAGCGCGGCAAGACCCGGGAGAGTGGAAGCAAAGATCGCAGGAATAATGGCAAAGTATTTCGCCACATCGTTTGCGATGCTAAAAGTGGTTAGCGACCCTCGGGTAATGAGCAGTTGCTTGCCAATTTCGACTATCTCGATAATCTTTGTCGGATCAGAATCGAGATCGATCATGTTCCCGGCTTCACGCGCCGCTTGAGTGCCGGTATTCATCGTAAGACCGACGTCAGATTGCGCGAGCGCAGGAGCATCGTTGGTACCATCTCCCGACATCCCCACCATCCTCCCCTCCGACTGCAAATCTTTGATGAGTCGCAGTTTATCTTCGGGTTTTGCTTCGGCCAAAAAATCATCGACACCGGCTTCGCCGGCAATGGCGGCCGCCGTTAGGCGATTGTCGCCTGTAATCATGACGGTGCGAATTCCCATGGCTCGGATTCTTTCGAAGCGATCGCGGATACCGGGCTTAATCATGTCTTTTAGGTGAATAACCCCAAGCACTTTCGATTCGTTGGCGACAAGTAAGGGAGTACCGCCTGTGCTGGAGATAGCCTCCACTCTCTCTCGCAAAGGAAGACTAATCACTCCGCCTTTTCGCGCTTTTACCCAGTCCTGAACGGCGTCCATCGCCCCTTTTCTGACCGAATGGCTGCCGTGATCCATTCCACTCATCCTAGATTCCGCCGAAAAGGGAACTACCGTGGCGCCCTCGGGAATGGAGTGGCTTCCGCCTTTATCCTTGGCGAAAGCCAAGATAGATCTCCCTTCGGGAGTTTCATCGGACCTACTTGCCTCCCAGGCGGCTTGGGCCAAGTCTTTCATGCCGACGCCTTCTTCTACAAAGAACTCATGCGCCATGCGATTACCCATCGTAATGGTGCCCGTTTTATCGAGGAGCAGTACGTCGATATCTCCACTCGCTTCCACGGCTCGGCCAGACATCGCCAATACATTTCTTTGCACCAATCGATCCATTCCCGCGATTCCAATGGCAGAGAGTAGCCCTCCAATGGTGGTAGGAATAAGGCAAACCAAAAGCGAGATGAGAATGACCAAAGAAACCGAAGTCCCGCTATAGCGGGCAAAGGGCTGTAGTGTGATGACAGCAAGCAAAAATATAATTGTCAGTCCCGAGAGAAGAATGCTTAGGGCAATCTCATTCGGAGTTTTATGACGAACGGCGCCTTCCACCATGGCAATCATTCGATCGAGGAAAGACTTGCCTGGTTCGGAAGTGATTTGAATCGTGATTCGATCCGAGAGCACTGTGGTTCCGCCTGTGACGGCACTTCGGTCACCGCCCGATTCCCGAATCACCGGCGCTGACTCTCCGGTGATGGCGGACTCATCGACAGAAGCCGCCCCTTCGATGACCGTTCCGTCGGCAGGGATCACTTGGCCTGCCTTTACCACGACGACGTCTCCCTTTTTGAGTGCAGATGAGATGACTTCGACCACACCATCC
>JBBQIT010000135.1:0-9243 GCA_038325205.1 Bdellovibrionota bacterium | reverse complement strand
GAATTGGGAGATGATTAAAAAAGTTCGATTAAACCCATTGCGGGAAAAACAAAAAACAGATACATGCTACGCAGCGTAAATTACGCGCGGGCGACAACTATCCTGAAAATTTCCGATACAACCATCTCCATTAGTATCCGCGTTATTGAATGCTTTACAGTCTCCTGCAGCACTGCAAAGTAGGTCGTCCAGCTTGGCCGTGATGAGGTTGCCTTCTTTAGATTTTTCATCGTAGGAGCACGAGGTTCCTACGCATACGGCTCCGACAGCGCACCCGCCCGCGAAACAAGTGTCCACAAAGACTGCGCCGTCTCCTTTTTGCTTAATAAGGCCTAGAATTTTATTCGGGTCGTGCAGAATCGAAGCATTCTCTGTTAAACCTTCGGATAGCGCGGGATCGGAACTACGGATAGGAATATATTCCAGCTTTTTCAATGACTCGGGGAGTTTGTCTTCACTCTCCACGTTTATCCATCGGAAATGGATAGTTTCACCCTTGTTCGAGCTCAGTCTGATGCCGTGCCCTTCCAAAAGTACCAGGGTTGAGTTTTTTAGATCTAGATCCAATTTAGACTCGAGTTCCGCTGGATTGGCAGCGGTGATTTCCTCCACTCTAACGTGGCAAGCTTTGAGCTTTTCCGATCGGTCGGAGATTGTCTTCTCTATGTTCTTATCCTTCGGGGATAGATGGACCAAAGTGACGCGCGGAGTAACGACTTCTTCGTCGGCTGGAGCTGAAAGGGGAAGTGAGACAAGAAGGGAGAAAATGAGAAGGAGTCGCATCTTAGCATTCTACTTAAAAAGGCTTTTCTCTGCTATGACGGGATTCATGGTTTACGGTAGGGTTTCCCGGAGGTTATGAATTCGAAGCGGGTCGAAACCAAGGTAGCTCATATGGATACCAAAACTCTATTTTCTAAGCGTGTGTTGCGATTGGTAGCTGGCATCCCTAGGGGTAGAGTTGCTACCTATGGGCTGATTGCAAAACTCGCGGGCAAACCTCATGGATCGAGAGGAGTGGGTTGGTTACTCCATTCGAGCTCGCGAAAATACCGACTTCCTTGGCAGCGAGTGATCAATTCCAAAGGCAAAATCTCGCATCCCGAAGATAGTCTCGAGCACGCTCGGCAGATGACGCTCTTGCGGCGGGAAGGAGTTGTTTTTGAGCATGGTCGGGTTGATCTGAAGAAATTTCTTTGGAATAAGAAGTGATTTCTTGGGACGAAAATGACAATGTCCGAAAGCGGCTAGTATCCCACTCCAAAGGACGCTACAACTGAGGGGTGAAACAGGCGGATATCTATTACGAGGCGATGCGCACGAGAGATCACCGATTCGACGGGAAGTTCTTCGTTGGGGTGAGAACGACTGGCATCTATTGCAGACCCATTTGTCCCGCGAAGCCTAAGCGAAATAATTGTGAGTTTTTCCCCAGTCATCTAGCAGCTGAAAAAGCCGGCTATCGTCCGTGCCTCCGATGCCGTCCGGAAAGTGCGCCTCAATCCCCAGTTTGGATAGGAAAGTCAGCCGTGGTTAAGCGCGCGGTCAAGATCCTCAATTCTCGGGAGACCATCGAATTCAAAGAAGATGAATTTGCCGACCTTTTTGGAGTCACTGCCCGTCATCTTCGCAGGTTGTTTATTGAAGAAGTGGGCAAAACCCCCAAACAACTCTCCTTTGAAAATCGTCTCAATTTGGCCAGGAAGTTAATTGCAGAAACTCAACTTCCGATTACCGAAATTGCCTTTGCCTCAGGGTTCTCCTCTATAAGAAGATTCAATTCGGCATTCAAAGACCGCTTTAAGAGACCCCCAAGCGAAATTCGCCGACAGAAAACGGTGCCAGATAGTGGGTTGCGAGTCTCTCTCCCTTATCGTCCTCCCTTTGATTTCGAGGGGCTGCTGCATTCCTATGAAAAACATCAGATTGGAAATCTGGAATGGTTTGAAAATGGGAAAATGTATCGGATCGTTTCCTCTGATCGAAAAATTGGTCAAGTGAGCATTTCTAACGATGCGATCAACGCTTCTCTAATTGTAGAGATCGATTTCCCCGACACATCATTGATTCATTCGATCATTTCGCGAGTAAGAAATCTTTTTGATCTCGATTCTGATCCGGTGATTATCGCAAATGCCTTGGAGACCGATCCCGAAATAAAGAAGCTTCTTAGGAAATGTCCCGGCATCCGTCTTCCTTCGGGGTGGGACCCCTTTGAAATAGCAATTTCTACGATTCTTGGACAATTGGTGAGTGTTAGTTTTGGCAGAACACTAGTGCACGACCTTATCGAGATCGCGGGTAGAGAGAGCGGGCATGTGGCGAATGGGAAGAACATTAAATTATTTCCGACCCCTCTTGAGATTATGAAGGCAAATCTATCGGGCCTGAAAACGACAAGAATGAGACGCCAAACCCTTATCGATTTTGCGACGGCGGTTCACGAACAGAAAATCTCTCTAGAGCCGACCCAGGATGTTGGGCAATTCATCAATAACGCGCAATCGATCAAGGGCATCGGCTCCTGGACCGCCAACTACATGGCTATGAAAGTACTTCGCAGCACTGACACATTCCCAGAGGGAGATCTGATTCTAGCCAGGGCGTTACAGAAGCATTCGAAAGAGTCCTTAGAAGCCATGAGTCCATGGAAAGGATATGTCGCCTCGCTTTTTTGGCGTTCCTATTCCCAAAGTTTGAGTCGAGTAAAAAGACAGGAGATTCCCAATGGGAAAAGTATCCGCAAAAACATATCGCTTTAAAACCTTTAAATCTCCCGTGGGAGAGTTGAAGTTAGTAGCAAGCGACAAAGGATTAGTCGCCATCCTTTGGGAAAATGACGATCCCAAACGCGTGCGTCTCCCTCCTCAGGTTGAAGACAAACAACATCCGTTGTTGAGGGAGGCCGAACAGCAGCTAATGGAATATTTCAGGGGTAAACGAACCTTTTTTGATATTCAACTCGATTTTCAAGGGACCTCTTTCCAGAAAGAAGTTTGGAAAGCGTTACTTGCCATTCCGTATGGAGAGACTCGGAGTTATGGAGAGATCGCAAAACAGGTGAAGCGCCCGAAAGCCTCCCGAGCCGTAGGGGCCGCGAATGGGAAAAACCCTATTTCCATCATTGCCGCTTGCCATAGAGTCATTGGTGCTTCGGGAGCGCTGACTGGATTCGCGGGAGGATTAAAAGCTAAGGCCTTTTTGTTGGCATTGGAGCATTCACCCTAAGGTAATGGCGTCCAAGAAGGGCCAGAGCGAGCGATTCACCTTGCGTTCGACTTACGTTGTCTCCGATAATTAGTGGCGATGGCAGCTTTCAGTTCTGTTAATTCTATTTCGAACCTTTGGGGAGTCTTAACGCTCTTTTTGATCCCTATTGGCGGCGGTATTCCGGCGGGAGTGATATTGGCTAAGAGCAAAGGCGTTCAGTGGCCGGTCACAGCGATTCTCTATTTAATTTCCGACATCATATTGGCCTGCATATTCGAGCCCCTCATGCTGCTTATCATTCAGATGGGTAAGAGATCTCCCAAGGTTTCCAAATTTAGCGAAGCCTTTAAACTAGCGATGAAGAAAACAACCGCTCACTACGGAACGAACCTAGGACCTCTGGCGCTCATTACCGTTTCTTTTGGAGTAGATCCTATGACGGGTCGTACTGTCGCTAAGGCCGCAGGCCATGGCTTTATCTCTGGGTGGATTCTAGCGATCACAGGCGACATGTTCTACTTTGCGGTGATTATGATTTCGACGCTTTGGCTGAATCACATCTTGGGAGATGGAACTGCGACCACCTTTATTATCCTAGCCTTGATGATTGTCGTTCCCATCGGTGTCCGCCGTTTTCGCGATCGAAAGCAAAGGAACCCTGCCCGCAGTGTTTAGATTGTTGTCCATGCATACCCCAAAAAAAACTTCCCCTAAACGTTTTCGCTTCTTGGTTCCCGGTAACGGGTCAGTCTCTGCCATATTGAGTGTCCCTTCGAATTCAAAGGCGATTTTGGTTTTGGCTCACGGGGCCGGCGCCGGAATGGACCACTCGGCAATGCAAGCCCTTTCAGAAGCGTTGAATGCAAAGGGAATCGCGACCCTTCGTTATCAATTTCTTTATATGGAAAAGGGAAGCAAGCGACCGGATCGTCCAAAGCTTGCCGTCGCTGTCATTGAGTCCGCAATTAGGGTAGCTGCTCAAAAAGTGACCAAGCTTCCCTTGTATGCGGGTGGAAAATCGTTTGGCGGACGAATGACTACTACTGCTGCTTCGATGGGATTGCTAAAAGGTGTGGAAGGGATCGTATGTTTTAGTTTTCCGCTCCATCCTCCCAAAAAACCGGGAATAGAAAGAGCCGAGCATTTGGCTGAAGTCGATTTACCTATGCTATGGATCCAAGGAACTCGTGATGATCTGGCTCAACTCGCCCTGATGAAAAAAGTTGTTAAAGCTCATAAGAACATCCAGCTTCATCTTATCGACGGAGCCGATCATAGCTATGGGGTATTAAAGGCGTCTTGCCGTACGAACGGGGATGTCTTGGGGGAAGTAGGACAGGCGACAGCTAAGTTTTGTAAGTCGGCGGGGTTGCCGCGGTAAAGCTTATCCAAGCATCGGAAGCCATGGGGGAACGCTATCACCCTCCAGAGGGTGAATTGTTGAGAAAGGCATCGCGAAATTTTTACTGTATATGCTAGATGCGCCAATGGCCTTAGCCATCATACGAAGCACTCACCAATACGATTAAGACGACGCTACCGATTCCCACTCATTTAAAAACTCGTTGAAGGTCGATAGCCCTACTATCTCCGATGCTGCGATTAGCATCAAACCCAACTTTTGACGCCGTTGCATTAGGCTCGATGTTTTGGCACGTAGCCTGCACTACCAATCCGGGTGTCAAAAAAAAAGGCATAAAAATTTAACGAGGTAAAAATGACTAAATCCAAATCTTTATTGTTAGCTTTGACTTTGGGATTCCTCATGGGACCCACCCATATTTCACAAGCTAACACCAAAAATACTACCGATGAAGTCCGTCCAGACAACTCTGCCGTCAACGCCGACGAAGCTAACCATGCTCAAATGACGGCGGAGCAGCAAGGTTCGAGCAAGTCGGATACCGAGCTTGCCCGTCAAATTCGCAAGGACATTATGAGTGATAAGGACTTATCGCTCTACGCGCACAACATAAAGATTATCGCGACGAATGGGGTCGTTACTTTAAAGGGCCCGGTCCGAAGCGAAACAGAACTTAGAACCGTAAATCGAATTGCGGCCGGTGTTGCCGGCTCCAAAAATGTAAAAAACGAAATTCAAATCGCGAGCAAGTAAAACTGCCGCATAAAGGAGACTAAAATGTCGGACAAAAACGTAGCAGTATTCGGAATCTACAAAAATCAGAACTCGGTGGAACTGGCTGTTGATAGGTTAAAAAACGCTGGTTTTAGCAACAATGACGTCTCAGTTTTGTTCCCGGATAACAAGGGCACTAAGACCTTTGCTCACGAAAAAGACACGAAAGCGCCCGAGGGGGCCACCGCTGGCGCCGGAACCGGAGCCGTGCTTGGTGGGACCTTAGGCTGGCTGGTCGGCATTGGATCACTCGCCATTCCGGGAGTTGGCCCCTTCATTGCTGCCGGACCGATCATGGCAGCCCTTGCAGGGGCGAGCTTAGGTGGCGTTGTCGGCGGAATCAGCGGTGCCCTTATCGGAATGGGTATTCCGGAGTATGAGGCGAAGCGTTATGAGGGTTATCTTCACGAAGGGGGAATTCTTCTTTCCGTACATTGCAATGATTCGGACGAGGTCAAGCGTGCGGAGGAAATTCTTAAGGACACCAACGGGGAAGACATTTCCTCAGCCGGTGAGGCGAGCGTTCCGAAGCGCAAGCCGTCTCCTGATATCAACGCAGTAGCCTAAATATAATACTTAAAGCCGGTGTCCGAAGACGGGCACCGGCTTTTAATTAGACGGAGAGACTAGTTTCAAAAATTTAGAAGGAACTAGTTCTTAGCTAACTAGAATGAGCGAAAATAGTGCGCACGTTCCCCCTGAGGATTCTCTAGTCAAACGTTCCTCCGGATTTACCATAGTGGTCTATTCTATTATTTTTCTTTGGGGGATGGCCGCTGGTCGAGAGTTCTTGGTTCCCATCGCTATTTCTGCCCTTTTGGCGTTCCTCATACTCCCAGTTACACGTTATCTGACGAAACATAAATTTCCTGAGTGGGCTGCCATTTCAATAAGTACCGTAGTGCTGGTACTACCCTTTATTTCCGCAGCGATTGTGCTAGTGCACGAGGGGCAAAGCTTGGTTCAACAATTACCCTCCATACTAAAATCGGCGGATCAATGGGTTTCTAACTTGCCGCAAAATGAATTGGTACACAGACTTCATTTGGAGAATTCAGTTCGCATGTCTGCGCTTTCGCAAAAACTCACCAGTGCTGCGGGCTCCAGTGCTGGCATCGTTTTGTCTGGGGTGGGAAGTCTATTAAGTTCACTGGCGTTGCTGGTTTTAGTCCTTATTATTACCGTGGTCATGGTCGCGTCCCGAAACCAACTTCGCCTCTCGGCAATCCGGTTACTCAGGCAATTTCAGAATCTTCATGCAGAAAATATGCTCGACGAAGTGACTTCTTTGATAGAGCAGTTCCTTCTGGCTCGCATGGCGATCATGTTTATCGTGGGAATTGCGGCAACCATTTTGATTTTCCTATTTAAAGTTCCCTACAGCATTCTTCTAGGATCTTTGATCGGGATTCTTACGTTCGTTCCGGAAGTTGGCTTTATTTTGAGTATTCTCCCTCTCATTGTAGTTTCTTTCGCAGTCGGTCACTCGGCGGGCTCCTTGCTGGCTCTATTGGGGCTCATTTTTGTTGTCCATATCATCGAAGGTAATGTGCTCACCGCGAAATACGTTGGACACAAGCTGAATATCAACGCGCTCGCAAGCTTTGTCGGGCTTTTCGGAGGGGGGGTGCTTTGGGGTGTTTGGGGGATGCTTCTCAGTATTCCCATCATCGGAGTAGTTCGAGTTATCCTGTGTACCTCTCCCACTCTCAAAGTATGGGGAGATCTTCTTGCGGAGCGAGAAGACCGAACCCTAAGTCGAAAGCTACGAAGAACGCCAATTCGTCTCCCTTTAATGAAGAGACGTCGTGCTACTTAAAAGGGCGGCACACGGCTTGCATTTACAAAGAAACGAGTTCGGAAAACAGGTTTTTCGCTCAACTTTGTTTCAAATTTAGGCAATAGGAGACACTCATGGAAACCAGAAACATCAATCTTAGCGACATTCACAGTCTCGAGCAACTTCGCGGCGAACTGGCGGTTCAAACCGCTCTTTTCAAAGCAGAGGTGCAGAACGAATGGGAAGTGCTCGAAAAAAAATGGAGTGAGCTTTCGTCTCAAATCAATCCCTTAAAACGGGCTGCGGAAAAAACCGCGGTGGAAGTTAGCACGGCCTCCGAGATTCTCTTTCAATCGGTCAAAGACGGCTACGAACGGATTAAGAAATCCATGCACTAATTCAAAATCATTATGACGATAGGGCTATTTTGAAAGCGATCAAAAAGAAATACTACGTTCTTCTATCTTTGGTGTTTATTTTAATCACTTTCCGGCTTTGTCTACCGTTCTTAGCAAAACATTATGTTAATAAGGAATTGAATTTTGATCCTGCCTATCGGGGATCCGTCCAGAGCGTGGGAATTCATTTGTGGCGAAGCGCTTACTCTGTGGCTAACTTCAAAATTGAACGCGTTGAAGGACAAAAGACTTTTCCGTTACTGGCGGCTAAGCGAATCGATGTTGGTTTGTCGTGGAAGGACTTGATTCACGGCGCGGTGGTAGCCAAAGTTAAGGTAAATGATCTCGTGGCAAACTTGGTAGCGGAACCGAAAGCCACAGTGCAACCGGTTACCAAAAAGTCTGAGAAAAAAGATTCCAAAGTTGCCCTGGGATCGGGCACCCGTCAGGAGAAGAAGCAGGAGTTGGCTGACTGGCACAAAGTTTTCAAAGATTTGATCCCTCTCGATATTAGCCAACTGATTATTGAAGGTAAGAGCTTCCACTTTCGCGATATCACTTCGCATCCTAAGATCGACGTGTATCTTGATGAGCTAAAGGTGGAGGGGAAAAACCTTACGAATAGTAACAAAGTCGCGACGAACTTGTTCGGAACCATCGATATAAAGGCTCGCGCCATGAAGAGCGGGGACTTGAATCTTCAAATTCACATCAATCCAATCGTATCTCCTACAGAGATGAAAGCTGATCTTAAACTTATACACTTGAATCTGGTGGAGTTGAACGAGCTATTCACCGCTTATGGAAAGTTCGATGTTAAGCAGGGCGAGTTTGATCTCTTTTCGGAGGTGGCCGTGGCTAACAATAAAATCGAAGGTTACGCAAAACCATTAATTAAGCATCTAGAAGTGGCAAAATTTTCCGAAGACAAGAAAAAGGGCGTCATTCACGCCTTTTGGGAGCAGATTGTAGGTTCGATAGCGGCTATATTCAAAAATTTTCCGAAGGATCGTCAAGCGGCTAAGATTCCTTTCAAAGGCCGATTGGATGATCCTAAAATCGATATCTGGTCCACTTTGGGTAGTATATTGAAGAACATGTTTATTACTCCGATTATCCCTTCGATGGATTCTGGGGTGAAATTAAAGGACCTGAAATAAACCTGCTCCCTTTGAAATCTAAGGGCGAGCTTATGAACAAAGCTGCTTAATCGAGGCCACCATCTCTTCTAACCCAGATGGTTTTTCCATAAATTCACCAAACAAGGAGCGCATCTCTTTCGCAAAAGGGCTACTCGCGTCGAATGAGGAAAAACCGACAATTCGGGGTCTTTCTCGGTTCCCGATAACCTTATCAAGAGCGGCTTTAAAGTCTTCGTTCGGCATTTCGTGCATTCGGCAGTCGAGCAACACGATGTCGGGTAAAGGATGGGATTCGAGCCATTCAAGGGCATCCGAACGGGACCGTGAGGTAAAGACTTGGTAATTTTCTCCAGCAAGAATTTTACTGTAAATTTCCAAGAGTGGAAGGTCGTCATCCACAATGAGAATTGAGCAATCACTTGCAGGAGCGTTTGATTCGTGAGCGCTTCACGAACCCCACCTAGAATCCAAAAAAGTCATTTGCGATAGTGGGCCTCAAACGGAGGTTCCATGGATTACGTAGTTCGTACAGAGAGAGAAACGTTTTGGCGTGGGGAGCAAGATCTCTATCGAAAG
>JBBQIT010000134.1:0-9281 GCA_038325205.1 Bdellovibrionota bacterium | reverse complement strand
AAAGGGAGAAGCCAATCAGGGGACTGAAGCTCAAATCCTCACTTTGGGCGCGAGCCATATTCCCGATATCTCCAAAGACTATACCGACCGTAACCGAACTAGTCCTTTTGCCTTTACCGGCAACAAGTTCGAGTTCAGAGCGGTGGGCGCTTCGGCGAACGTAGGGGTACCGGTTTCGATATTAAACGCGGCAGTCGCGGACAGTTTCCGCGAAGCTTCGACCAGATTGAAAGCGCTTATTGCCTCTAAGTCCAGCCGCGACGAAGCGGTCATGGAAATGGTTCGCCAATTGATTAAAGAGAGCAAAGCCGTTCGCTTTGAAGGAAACGGATATTCAGAAGAATGGCAGAAGGAAGCCAAAAAACGCGGCCTTCCTATCTTGCCTTCGACGGTCGAAGCCCTTGCCGTCTTTAACGACAAGAAGGCTTGTGAGTTCTTGGTAAATACGAAAGTGTTGAGCTTGGATGAGATCGCGAGTCGTTATCACATCGCTGTAGAACGCTATGTGAAAACGGTTGAGATCGAAATCGCGACGCTTCAAGAGATGGCGACAGTGAATATCGTACCTACGGTCGAAGCCCAGCTCCTTAAAGTGTATGAAGTGAGCAAAGGTCTCAGCTCGGCGCCTCTCAAGAAATTGCATCAAGAGCGAGTTCATGCCCTTGAAGCGGTTTTTGAGGACATGCTGAAGCAGATCAAAACGCTTAAAGAAGTAATGCACAGCATTCACCAGGAAACTGACGAAGCCAAGAAAATGAAGGCGCTCGCGCAAGACGCTGTTCCTGTAGCCAACATGGTTCGGAATGCTTGTGACGCAGCAGAGCAATTGGTAGCCGACGAACTCTGGCCGCTGCCTAAGTATCGCGAAATGCTTTTCACGAATACGATCTCGTAAATCAGACTTTGCCTTTTCGGGCGTCCGGAAGTTTTCCGGACGCCTGAAAGGTTCCTTTCTTCCCAAATCCGTTTACACTATAAGAGTGAAATCCCTACATCGTTACGCGATCTTTGGTGTGCTTTTCCTCATGATGGGCGGAGTCATTGGCACCCAAGCGTGGTTATCTTTAGCTTTTGTAAAAAAGCAGAGAATCTCGCTGCTTAATGACGTCAATCATACGGTGGCTGAAACAGGGGCGATGCAACTTAACGCAACGTTCCTGTTAGCGGCGGAAACAGCCCGAGCAAAAGCATTGGGCGCTCTTTTCGCCTCGGCCCAAACGATTCATCCTGCCTCTGCTCCGGCAACTGAAACGCATTTACTGGGACTTCAAGTCTTTCGAAAAGACGGCGAACATTTCGTCGAGGAGAAATTGCCGGCAGATGTAAACTCACTGGGATATACCAGCGAAGTCATTGGTAGCTTTTTGACCCAAGCGGAAAAGGATCGAAGATCTTACTGGCAAGCGGCCAATACCGGGACCGCGCCCCGTTTCTTTCTTGCTACCCGAATCGATGCTCAGGCCACTGATCATCCTGTGGTTTATGTGGCTGTTGCTGAGATCGACCCGCAACTTTTAGTGGAACGCCTTCAGTCGGCAAGCCTCTTTGATACTTTCTTGATCACAAAAGCGGGTCAGGTTCTGTTTCATCTGGGCGGCGCGAGTAAGACGGTTACCAAAGAAGAAACCGCTAGCGTAAGTGATTTAATGAAAGGCAGGGGGCCTGCGTCCTCGGGGCTTGTGACCTACAAAGCCAATGGCAAAGAATGGTATGGCGCGGTCGCTCCAGTTCACGCGAGCGATTTTTATTTTCTAAGTCGCGCGGGTAGCGATGAGTTGAGTGCTGAACTGTCTCCACTCATCCAGATAGCGCTTGCTTTGGGAGCGGTTGCTCTGGTGGCGTCTTTGCTTTCTAGCTATATTTTCAAAGTTTTTGCGAATCGCTTTCTGGCCACTTATGCCGGAGCCGAACCGGGACCTCTGGCTGAGATCACTAAAGCGGAATCGCATATGGAGACTGCTGTTGCTTCTTCCGTGTCGAGTCCGTTGCCCGCGGAAATTGAAGTTCCTCCGCCTTCTCATTTGCCGGAGCCACCCCCTGAAGAAATTCCTGTGATTCACGATCCTATCGACGATATGACTAAGTCGGGTTTTATTTTGAACGAAGAAGAGCACGATCAAGTTACTCAGCTCGGAGCCCTCACCGACCATGTTGCTAAGATCGAGAAGCCTCCTCACGAGGTACCTTTAGTGGACGAGGACGAAGATCTTCGTCGCGTCGACGAGTAAGAGATCTAGAACTAGGTCTAGGTCTAGGTTTAGCTCTGGGTAATAGAGCTAACGCTAGCGCTGACGCTAACGCTAGTAGTGCCCTGCACGAGTTCGAATGCTTGTGGTTTAGAGCACCTGGAAAAAACTATGGCGAGTTTGTTTAGAGAACAGGGATCTACCACCTGCACTAGCGTTAGCGTTAGCGTCAGCGCTAGCGTTATTATCTAGATCTAGATCCAGATCCAGATCTAGGGAGTGGGACCGTTCTTTTTGGGGTGAATCGCGATTCGGGGTTGAGTCGTGGCTTCGCGTTCCCGTTCCCGTTCTCGGAGTTTGGTTTTTCCTACCGCAAAAGTATAGGCTTCCGAAGAAGGCCAATCTCCAAGGTCCTTGTAGGTCGCTTGAATTCTCCAGTAATAGGCGCCCGGCGGAATTGGATTTAGCGAAGCTTCGGTCGTTGTGAAAGACTGCGACACTAAAGGATCTTTAAAATCGGGCCATCGGCTTAACTGAATTAAGTAGTGGCTAGCATTTGCTATTGGCTGCCACTTAAATGTGATTTCACCTTGAGAGACCACATAGCTTTGGTTTTTTGGCGCAATCACTTGGTAGCTAACGCTAGGAAGTACCAGAAAGTCGGAAGTGTCACTCACTCGATTTCCGCTTCCTAATCTCCAAAAATACCGACCTACGGAACTCATCAAGTTGAATCCGGTCTCGGAGTACGCATATATCTTCGGGTTGAGAAAGCCAGGCGTTTTATCTATCTCAATTCTTTCCGCTTGGCCTTTCCATTTCAGATTGAGCGATACCGCCGTATCAGGGGAGATAATAGTCTCTCCACTCTTAGGAGAGAGAGGCTCGAAAGTAAGCGCCGGATCCACACGTAAGAGTAATTCCTCTGGCTTAACGCGAAACGTTTCGCCTTCATGGATGATATACGGCTTCTTGTGAAGGGCGGTGAGGGTTGCTTCTCCCTTAGTGACGACGATCTGTTCTCTTCCAGTAGCAGGATCCATCAAGAGATAAGTTTCTGTACTGGGTTTAAGAGAAAGAAGGTCTCCGGCAAAAGTAGTATCGATTTTTTCCCATCCGCTTTGTAGACGAAACTTTCCCTGACTAAGTTCGATTCCCGAGCGTTTCAGATAGGCCTGACTCTCAGCTTGTAGATCGACTTCGGCTCCATTTTCAAAACGAAGGCGGGCGGCTCCCGTTTTTTCCGTTTTAAGATGCTCTTCCCATTTTACATATTGATCTTTCGCGACATCGTACCAACTAAGAGCATCTTCCGCTCGACGACTAACCTTTCCGTGAATCTCGACGATGTGAGCGGCTCCAACGACTGAGCCATCCCACCAATTCCGAAGGGATTTGAGTGAGATGCCTAGAACAACAATCGCTACCGTTAGGGTCAAAAACACGTCGGAAAGATCAAGCCAACGGAATTTTCGGCGGACCCGACTGCCTCGGGTAGGCCGATTGTCTTTTATGGAGGAATGCTTTTTTTGGTAATACGATCTTTTCATCGGGGGTTGAAGTATTCTACTCCAACCCCCCACCTGGATTAATATTTTTTAATCTAAAGCAACCCAGACGGATTTTACTTGGGTATAGAGCTCAAGCGCGTATTTGCCCAACTCTCTGCCAAACCCGCTTTGCTTGAATCCGCCGAAGGGCGACGCAGCATCAAAGCAGTTGTAGCAGTTAACCCAGATGGTTCCTGCTTTGATTTGCTTCGCGAGGCGATGGGCTTTGCCGATATCTCGGGTCCAAACTCCCGCCGATAGGCCGTACATCGTGTTATTGGCGCGAGTGGCAATGTCCTCGAGGCTATCGAACGTAAGCGTTGAGACTACCGGTCCAAAGATTTCTTCCTGGGCGATCGTCATCGTGTCTGTCACGTTGTCGAAGATAGTGGGCTTTACGAAATACCCTTTGGGACCGTGGGCAGTTCCGCCAGTGACGCAAGTGGCCCCTTCTTTTTTTCCTGCTGCTATGTAACCCAAAATCTTTTTGTGCTGTTCTTCGGAGACTTGCGCTCCCATTTGAGTTCTCGGATCCAGCGGATCTCCTTGAACTAGACTCTCCGCGTAACCTTTTAGGAGGCCTACAAACTTGTCGTGCACTGGCTTTTCCACGAAAAGTCTCGACCCCGCACAACACACTTCTCCCTGATTGAAGAAAATACCTCGGATGGCTCCTCGGGCTGCAGCGTCTAAGTCACTGTCGGCGAAGACGATATTGGGTGCCTTACCGCCGAGCTCTAGAGAGACTCGTTTCATATTACTTTCAGCGGCCATCTTCATGACTAGTCGGCCGATTTCGGTAGAGCCCGTGAAAGCAATCTTATCGACGTCCATATGGCTGGCTAATGCCGCTCCAGCGGTCGGCCCGTAACCTGGGACGATATTCACGACGCCAGGAGGCAATCCAGCCTCAAGCATCAGCTCGCCCAGGCGGAGAGCGGTGAGAGGGGTCTGCTCGGCTGGCTTTAAGACGACCGTGCATCCGGTCGCTAGAGCAGGACCCAATTTCCAAGCCGACATGAGAAGAGGGAAGTTCCAGGGAATGATTTGTCCCACAACACCCATAGGTTCCCGAAGGGTGTAATTAAAAAACTCGCCGTTCACAGGAATAGTATCGCCATGAATTTTATCGGCGAGACCGGCATAATAGTCGAAACAGTCGATCGTTAAGGGAAGGTCGGCTCCTTTGGTTTCGGAGATTGGCTTTCCATTGTTTAAAGTCTCGAGTTCCGCAAGTTCATCACGGTTTTTGTCGATTAAAGCGGCGATGCGGGAAATGATGCGGCCACGATCTCGCGCCGACATTTTCTTCCAAGGGCCAGTCTCGCAGGCTTGACGCGCTGCTTTAACCGCACGATCGATATCGGCTTGGTCCCCTTCGGCAACATCCGTTAGCTTTGCTTCCGTGGCTGGATTAATGACGTCAAAGCGCTTTCCACTTGCCGCTTCGCACCATTCTCCGCCAATCAAAATCTGCCCTGGTTTAACCTTCGTGTTCGCTGCCATTTAAGCCTCCCTATGGACCTATTAATCCATGGGCAGTGTTCTCTCCGCAATTTTGCTTTGTCAACACCCTGACGGGTTTCCAAGACAACTGTTAACGCAATCAGGGACTGGCTTTGGACGGGAATGGCTGGGGGCGATACGCTTAAGAAGTTAGATCACTTCTCACTATTTTGAAACTCGAAGTCAAAATTACCAGCCACCGGAGAGTCATGATGATGCGATTGCTATTTCTGTTTGTAGCGGTGTGTCTAATTAGTGCATGCGGAGGCACTCCGGAATCGAACAATCCCGAGATCGGCATGGGCCAATATAGCGTGATCATGTTCTCGACGCCCAATTGCGAAGCTTGCGAAACGGTACTCCCTCGTACGGATCAACTCGTGAACACCCAGCTCACTTCAGTACAACGAGCTCACGTAGACATTAAGGGTTACGTCATCACGGCGGCCGACGGATTTCATCCTCCCACAGCTGCTATCGCGGATGCTTACAAGGCCAAGCTCGGATTAACCTTTCCCGTTTTCCCTGATCCGTGGCGCTGGACCAACTACAAAAAATATTATGGTGCCGAAGAACTTCGGGTCCCAGGTGCGGTGGTTATCGATCCTGCGGGAACCTGGACCAAGTTTGATTCCGGATTTACCGCAGAAAAAGTTTTCGCATACCTTCAATCGATCATGCCATAGCCCTAAAGGAGAGCCGATGAGAGCTCAATGGAAAATAGCTTTAGTGTTTTGTGCGGCTTTAGTCTCTTCTTCCGTCTTTTCGCAAGTGGCGCCCTCCTTTCAAGGCGACCTTGTCGGCGGCGGATCAACTTCTCTGCATGAAGTCTTAAAACCTCACCGAGCGCTCTTACTTTGCTTCTGGGCCAGCTGGTGCATCCCCTGCATGGAGGAGATGAAATTGGTGAACGAAAAGATCATGGCAGATCATTCCTTACCTTTGGATATCCTCTCGGTAAACGTCGATACCTCTGAAACTTCTGTGGATGTAAGACCTGCAATGCGGCTCAATCACATTGCAGTTCCTGTCATTCTCGACCCACAGCACCAGATTTTTTCTAAGTATCACGAAGATAAAAGTCTCCCCTTCTCAGTGTTAATCAATTCTAATGGACAGATCTTGCAATCCTTCAACGGATATCACGAAGAAATGTTCCAAGTCTTGAAAGACGCTATCGCAAAAGAGGAAACGAAAGCCCATGCGAACTAAGCTAAGTTTGGTTGTGCTCATGGCTCTTTCCTTTCTGATAGCACGCTCTGTGCTCGCCGAGACGGAAGCGACTTTGGAAGACTCGGGAGCGGCTACTCAGGAAAAGATTCGGGTAACGGCCACCGATCATCTTTTAGTCACCAACCAAAAAGATCCTTCAAATCCCCTGGGTAACGCCACCAACACGTTAACTCATAGTGATACGGTGCGAGCCGAGCGAGGCCCTTATAGCTTGAAAATTGAATTTTCTAATCGCGTTCCGCTCGATGCGAAGACCAACCAAAATTCTAATGTGAAAAAGCTTTTCACTTTGGAAAAAGCGACCGCCGAAGCCGAGTATGCCAAGTTTGATGTGAAATTGGGTGATAGTTATCAAGAGCTCGGCAAAGGTCTCATCCTTTCGCTTTATAGGGATGATGTCTTTGGAATCGATAACACGCTCCAAGGAGCTGCGATTCGCTACCATCCTTCGGGATTGGATACGACGCTAATCGCAGGAAGAGTTAACGCGGTCTCGGCACCTTTAGCGATCAACGCCGTTCCTAGCCCAGTGATTGATCGCAATGTTTGGTTGGCGGGTGGACAAGCAAAAGTAGAAGTAGCGAGTGAAACCAAAATCGGCGGACAATATCTCTTCGCCATCGAAAAGCCACTCACCTCTGACAACTTTGATCGTAGTTGGTATGAATTTGGTCCAAGCTTTTCGAAAGATGGTCTCTTCGATACGGTGGATGTTTACGCCGAGACCAACATGATCACGGGCCAGTATCTTTTTGCCAATAAAAAGATCCCAGCGACTTTGGGGTACGGAAGTTACGGCTCGGCCACTTGGTCACCGGATCGCTGGAAATTAAAAGTAGAAGTAAAAGACTACCGCAGTTTCGATTTCGATTTCCAACGCCCTCCCACTCTTGAAGAAGATGTGGTTGATACGAGTAATCTGAATAACGTTTCGGGAAGTCGTTTGTACGTTGAAAGAAAGTTAGAAGACAACAAGACTTCTATTCACGGATCTACTTTAGTGGGGTACGACAGAAATTTAGGTAGTGCGCTCTATCACGGGGTTGTGGGATCAAAGTTTGAAGCATTGGGTAAAACCCAATTTGAAGTAAAAACGGGATATCGTTGGATGCCAGGCCACAACGACTTAGCTCATGCTTCTGTAGTCTCTAAGATTCGAACTTTTAAAGGACAGTCGATTGAGCTCAGTGCCACGAAACAGAAATCGAATATTAAGCTCAACGTGCTTCCTAGTGTCGTCGATCGAAATGTTTTCTCGGTTTACTACAATTTCTCGGAGCGATGGTCGGGTGGAATTGGTTACGAATACGTGCCTTCAAATACTCCAGACCTCGGCAACCACTTCTTCAACGTAAATGCGTCGCTCAAACGCGGTGATATCACTGGCAGAGTCATGGTCGGCCAGACCAGCGGCGGGACTGTTTGTTCAGGCGGCGTCTGCCGTCAGGTGCCCCCCTTCTCGGGAGCCCTCGTCGAAAGTATCGTAGTTTTCTAAGTTAAGTCAATAAAGTCGGATACTTACTCCCGTAATAATTGAACCTTGAGCCAGGCGTATAATAGATCTTAGCCACTCCTCGTGCAGGACGTTCTTTTAAAGGGAGACGGTTATGATCCATAGATTCTTACTTGGAATTTTAGTGTTTAGTCTGCTCTGGTCAGCGATTGGCTGGGGCAAAACAAGATCCAGTAGTGCTGTGATTCCCTTTTGGCCCACTGAGGTCGCTCAGTGTGAGCCTTACACGGAATTTACATGTCAGTATCTTCTCTGCCTGTGTTTTCTCAACACCACGGCACCGGGGCTTTTTCAGCCCGATGAACGAAACCAGTCCATTTGCAATTCCCGCTACAGCACCTGCGAATTAGAATCTAAAAAGGGCTAGGCCCCTCTTAAGCCAATGCACTTCGCTTCGTTTTCGTAATTCCACCCACAAATTTTTGCACTGCGTTCCAATCAATGTGGTCAGCCGCATGCACTCCGTAATGAACCGTCTCTATTTTGAGATCTTCGTTGATTAAAAAATGGCCCGGAATACGAGAGAAAGGGCCGTCAATCTCTCCTTGGAAAAATCCATTCATAGCCGCTTGGAACCATTTCAGCATCACCACAGGATGAAACTGTCCGGCTACGCTCTTAGGAATGCCATAAAGTTCATACAGCTTTCCTTGAGGGTCGGAGATCATGGGGAACCGGGGAAATTTTCTTCCTTGGAGCTTTCCAAACTTAACTCGCTCCGATTCAAACACCGCAACGATCTGAATATTGTTTAGCCGCATCTTTTCCATGTTCTGGGTAATTTCAAAGATGTGCTGATGGCAAAGGGGGCAATTAGCGTACCGGTAGAAGCAGAGCCACGTCTTCTTTCCTTTAAAGTAATCCAGGTTAACTGTCTTTCCATCGAAAGTATGGGCGGTAAAGGAAGGGGCCAAATCGCCGGGTTTGAGACGTTCCATGGGATGCCTTTCGTCGAGATCTTAGATTTACGCAGAATGCCGTTATTCGGATATTATAACTTCTTATCCGGGAGGCCGAAGTGTTTTATCTAAGAGTGTCCGCGATGCTCGTGGTCTGCCTGTTCGCCTTCTTCTTTGGGACGGTGTGGGCAGTCATCTGTTGGGGCAATCCCAACGTTCTGTCACGGTGGGTAAGAATCCTTTCAGGTGTCATTTGCGTAATCCGGCCCATCCCGATCAGGAAATCCGGTGCCATTCCGATCACGTAATCCGGTCCATCCCGATCACCGGATCCGGTTTCATTCCGATCACGTAATCCGGTCGAAGCCGATCAAGGAAATTCGACGCCGAACGC
>JBBQIT010000133.1:0-9300 GCA_038325205.1 Bdellovibrionota bacterium | reverse complement strand
ACCGAAGGAACCGAAATCGAATCGGCATCACTTAATTGAGCCGTAGGAGCATTGGTCGTATTGGAAGGCATGAGCTCAGGCGCGGGTGCCGTCATCTCTTGCTTGGCATCAGCAACGATCATCTCACTGGACTTGAATTCGGTAGCAACGGAGCTTAAAGCGTCTTCAGAGGAAATTGCAGGGGTTTCATCCGCTTTGGCTTCCATGTCTTTAGAAGAGTCTTCCGAAGTTACGAGATCAACTTTTTTGCTCGCTTCAGAGTCACTCGGAATCGCAAGCTCGTTTGCCTTATTGTCAGCGACTACGGGAGCGACTTTGGCTTCGTCGACTTTGGCTTCGATGCTGGTATCAGAGCCTTCGGCGAGGTCTTTGGCGACCTCGGCCTTAATATCTTCTTTAGCGGCTTCTGGCGCCGCATCTGCCTGCATCAGCTCAGGGCTTTTGGCTTCGACTTCAGCCACTTTCTCTGCCGCTGCGGCTGGAGCCGCAGTGTTATCTGCGACAGATTCTTCGTGCCCTTGATCCATTCCCGAAAACAAGTCGTCGCTTTGACGACTCTGACGATGTCCACATGACATGAAAGTCATCATCGAGAAGAGGAGCGTTGGTACCATCCACGTTTTCAAGCTGTCGAAGCGTTTCATGCGGCTTCCTATCGTAAAAGTAAAAGCACTTTGCCAATGATTGGCAGTTCCCACCAACGTATCGGTGAATGATTAAAAGTTTATGAGGGGAAAATGGAGAGTTCTACTTAGTTAGAAAAAGTTGGGGAAGGTTCTATATAGATCTGTGAATGGGTTGCGCGCTCACCTTTATAGGTTCGCAGTCGTGAACGTGCTCGCGATAGCGAACGATTATTCGGGCATCGAGCCTACGACTAGTCACCGATTCCGGCGTTTGACCACGCTGTTAAAGCGTGACTACTCATGACTACTCACAGCACTTAAATACATAATATTATTCAGATAAGTGGCAGGATACCCACTGTTCGCCGATCTGTCTCAGTTTCGGCTCTTCATTAGAGCAACGATCCACGGCGATGGGGCATCTTTTGTGAAAAGCACAACCTGAAGGCGGATTCATCGGAGAAGGTAACTCGCCTCTAACAGCCGCCGGCTGTTTTTCGAACCTTCTAATGTGGGGAGTGCTGGCCATCAAAGATTTGGTGTACGGGTGCTTGGGCGATTCAAAGATTTCTTGGACCGGTCCTTGCTCCACCACTTTTCCTAAATAAATAACCATTACCCTATCAGCTATGTGCCTTACGACGCCGAGATCGTGAGAAATGAATAGGTAACTTAGGTCCAATTCGTTTTGGAGATCTAGGAGCAAATTCAGGATTTGGGCTTGGATAGAAACGTCCAAAGCCGAAACTGGTTCGTCACAAATGAGTATTTCAGGCCGAAGCGCCAAGGCTCGGGCTATTCCTATGCGCTGTCTTTGTCCCCCGCTAAACATATGGGGGTAACGATTTCCGTGTTCTGGCCTAAGTCCGACTTTGGACATTAGATCTTGGGCTGTGGCCTTTCGTTCCTCTTTGCCCATTTTGGTATTGATGCGCAAAGGCTCGGAAATGATTTCCCATACCTTCTTACGAGGATTTAGCGAGCCATAAGGATCTTGGAATATAAGTTGAATGTGGCGGCGAAAGTCTGTCCCGGCGAGCTCGGTCATTGATTTGCCGTTCCAAAGGATCTCGCCTCCGGTAGGCGTTTCGATTCGCATGAGACATTTTGCCAAAGTGCTCTTTCCGCACCCCGACTCCCCCACAATCGCCACAGTCTCTTTGCGTCCTAAAGAGAAACTAACCCCTTCGACCGCTTTCACGGTTCCGACGTGCTTCAACATTTTTCGCACCGGGTAGTGCTTTTGAAGGCCCGAAACCTGCAACATGGGGGATTCGGTCATACAGCACCTCCCAGCGGATGAATACATTTCACAGTGTGTGCCTTTTCCTGAAGCATAGCGGGATCCGCTATCCGGCAAGCATCGTCGGCGTACTCACAGCGGGGATGTAGCTGACATCCTGAAGGCCTATGAACCAAATCAGGCACCATTCCTCGAATCGTTGGTAAGTGAGCTTTCGCCACTTTGCCCTCGACGTCGGGAGTGCATTTAAGCAAAGCCGCCGTGTAAGGGTGACGCGGAAGTTCGATCACGCGTCGGGTCTCACCCGTTTCGACAATTTGTCCCGCATACATCACCGCAATTCGTGAAGCCATCTGGGAGACGACGCCTAGGTTGTGAGTGATGAGAATAAGCGCCATGCCATAATCGGTTTGCAATTCGCGAAGCAGATCTAGGATCTGCGCTTGAATCGTAACGTCGAGTGCCGTCGTAGGCTCGTCAGCGATGAGCAGCTTCGGACGACAAGCGATCGCTATCGCAATCATCACGCGCTGGCACATTCCGCCCGACAATTGGTGCGGATAAGCATCGAGCCGGGTTTCGGCATCCGAGATTCCCACTCGCTCTAATAATGCTATGGCTTGCTTCAAACTTTGTTTTTTGTCGGCCGAGCGATGGGCCTTTAACACTTCTCGAAGCTGATAGCCCACGGTAAAGCACGGATTAAGACTCGTCATCGGATCTTGGAAGATCATCGACATCGAAGCGCCTCGAAGCTTTTGGTAATCTGATTCGCCGAGCCCCAGAAGATTTTTTCCGTCAAACCGTAGCGACTTCGCCGTGATCGTAGCGTTGGGTGGCAAAAGGCGCATGATCGCAAGACTGGTTAGACTTTTTCCGCATCCCGACTCGCCGACGATACCAAGCGTTTCGCCAGGCATGACCGACAAAGAGATACTGTCGACGGCTTTCAGAGTTCCTCTGAGAGTATCGAATTTAACGGACAGGTCTGAAATTTCTAAAAGAGGTTTCATTACTTTCTCAACCTCGGGTCTAACGCATCTCGAAGGCCGTCACCCAAAAGATTGAAACCCAAAACCACCATGAGAATGCAAAGCCCTGGCAACGTTACCATCCACGGAGCGCTTTCGATGAAAGATCGCGCATCGGAAAGCATCGTTCCCCATTCCGCGGTTGGGGGTTGCGCTCCCAATCCCAAGAATCCAAGAGCCGCTGCATTTAAAATACCGTCGCTGAATCCCAAAGTGGATTGCACGATAAGAGGCGCGACACAGTTAGGGAGAATATTAACGAACATCTGGCGAATCGGGCCCGCTCCAAAAGTTTTGGAAGCTACGACATACGGCTTCGTCTTTTGTTCCATCACCGAAGCGCGCACCAAACGAACAAAGCTTGGGATCGCAACGACACTCGTTGCTAAAATCGCATTGAGCAGACTCGGTCCTAAGATAGAAACGACAACGATAGCGAGTAAGATGCTGGGCAAGGCCATCAAGACGTCGATCATGCGCATCAACACTCGATCTAATAGCCCGCCGTAGTAACCCGCAAGTAATCCCAGTATCGTTCCCAGGCCTGCAGAAATAAACACCACCAAAAATCCGATTCCCATCGAGACGCGCGCGCCATAGATCAAACGGCTGAGCAGATCACGACCGACATCATCGGTGCCGAGAGGATAGTGCATGCTGCCGGCAGCAGACCAAACCGGAGGAAGTCTCAGCGCATCGGCAAATAGTTCTGCAGGATTGTGCGGCGCTATCCAAGGAGCCAGCAGTGCCACGAGAAGAAAACACACAATAGTGACGAGGCCTATGACGGCGCCGCGATTTTTCTTAAAGAAATACCAAAACTCAGTCAAAGGATTGGGCTCTGGATCTGCTTTAGTCATTGTAATAAGTGGCTGCATCGATGTTGTGATTACCTGCTCCATTACATCAAATCCCGAAGTCTGGGATTTGCGACGGCGTACAAAAGATCGACTAGTAAGTTGATGCTCACCACGGCAACGGCGATAAGAAGGATTCCCCCTTGGATCACAGGGTAATCTCGAGAGGTCACGCTATTTACGATCCACTTTCCTATTCCAGGCCAAGAGAAAATCGTTTCCGTTAGGATAGCCCCCGTTACAATGGTGCCGAACATCAATCCAATGACAGTGAGAATCGGCACCATCGCATTTCGAAGCGCGTGAACCCCTATGACTCTTGCGCGAGTTAATCCTTTCGCCTGAGCGGTCCGAATGTAATCCTCGCCCAAGACTTCTAGAAGACTGGAGCGAGTCATTCGAGAGATAACGGCGAGAGGAATCGTTCCCAAAGCAATCGCCGGAAGAATAATATGGGAAACCGCGCTCTTGAACGCAGGCCAACCTTCTCCAGAGAGAAAGGTGTCGATTAAAAGTAAACCGGTACGCGGAACGATATCGAATTCCACTCCAATGCGTCCCGCGACTGGTGTCCAGCCGAGTAGCACGGAAAAGAAGAGGATTAGAATCAGTCCCCACCAAAAGATAGGCATCGAATAGCCTACGAGAGAGAGCGTGATGAAAGAGTAATCGAAAACCGAGTTTCGTTTAACCGCCGCAATAATCCCGATGGGAATGCCAAGAAAGATAGCCATCAGCATCGCGGCCATTCCTAATTCCACGGTCGCGGGAAAGCGGTCTTTGAACTCTTGCCACACCGGACGACGAGATTGGATCGATTCGCCTAGGTTGCCATGAAGTGCATCTCTAACAAAGACCCAGTACTGTTGAAGGATAGGTTGGTCTAATCCAAGACTACTTTGTACCGTACGGTACACTTCGGGCTGAGCTCCTCTTTCTCCCAATAGCAGAAGCACCGGATCTCCCGGCACCATGCGAATAAGAGAAAAGGAGACGATAGTGACGCCGATCATCGTCGGCACCAAAACAGATAGCCTGCGCAGTAAATAACGGATCATGGTTCCCCAACCCAATCAGAAATCAGACATCCTCAGCCCACACTGAGGATGTCCTTCTAAGTACTATCTAAGGACTAATTCAAGTCAACTTTATCGAAGTAGTCGCGATTAAAAGGATCCATCACGTATCCCGTGACGTTCTTTGACATCGCTCGGTAGAAGACAGCGTTCGCCAAGGTTACCCAAGGAGCTTCTCCTTTGAAGATAACTTGTGCTTGGTCGTAGAGCTTGGTGCGTTCCTTCTTGTTGGCGGTTCGCGTGGCCTTTTCGATAAGAGCATCGAAAGGCTTCGAACACCAACGGGCTCTGTTGGCTCCTGCAGCTACAGCACCGCAAGAAAGAAGATCATTTAAAAAGTTATCCGGATCGCCGTTGTCGGACATCCAGCCCATCATCATGGTCTGATGCTCGCCTACTCGAGTCTTTTCGATGTAGGTGGGCCAATCGTAGGTGACGAGCTTCGCTTTGATACCGACCTTCGCGAGATCGGCTTGCATCATTTCGCCCATCTTTTTTCCGTTCGGATTGTAAGCTCTCGAAACGGGTAGGGTCCAAAGCTCCATCGAGAAGCCGTCTTTAAGTCCTGCTTTGGCTAAAAGTGCCTTAGCTTTCTCAGGGCTGTAATCGTAGTCGACGACTTTGTCGTTGTAAGACCATATTCCCGGCGGAATAGGATTCTTCGCGATCTTCGCGTGACCCATGTAAATCGCGTCGATGTAGGACTTACGGTTAAGCGCATGATTGATGGCTTGTCGAACCTGAACATTATCAAACGGTTTCTTCTCGACGTTGAAAGCGAGATAGCCAACGTTTAATCCCGCAAGCTCCATCAAACTGACAGCAGTGTTTTTCTTCATCGAATCGATATCACTCGGCGAGGGTTCAGCAACCATGTTGCACTCCCCAAGTTTCAATTTCTGGTAACGAACGCTAGGATCGGTTGTGATCGAGAATACAAGATTGTCGATCTTAGGTTTGCCATCCCAATATTCAGCGTTGGCTTTGTAACGAATCATTTGATCTTTGTCATAACGGACAAAGATGAAAGCGCCCGTGCCTACAGGCTCGATATCGATTTTGTCTTGAGTGCTCTTTTTGGTGAGCTGGTCGGCATACTCTGCAGAGAGCACACACGCAAACTCCATCGTGAGATCCGCTAGAAACGGCGCACTCGGTTCCGAAAGAACAAACTTCACGGTGTAGTCGTCTACTTTCACGACGTCCTTAATTAGCTTTCCCAAACCCATCGAATCGAAAGACTCGTACGTAGCTTTTCCTACGTTGTGAAACGGGTGAGCGGCGATTCGTTGTCGGTTGATGGAAAAGAGAACGTCATCAGAGTTAAAGGTCCTAGTTGGGGTGAAGTTCGCCGTGGTGTGAAACTTCACGTTCTTTCGAAGCTTGAAAGTGTAGGTCAATCCGTCTTTAGAAATCTGCCAAGACTCTGCCAATCCCGGGACGATGGTGGTCGTTCCCTTTTTGAACTCTACCAACTTATTGAAAATAGCATTCGTCGCGTTCAGCGAAGTGCTGTCTGTGGCGAACTCCGGATTGAAGGTATTCGGGCTTCCTTCGGAGCAGTAAACGAAGGTTTTTGCTGCGTGGGCGGTAGCAACCGTAAAGGTCATCGCTCCCGCAAAAAATAAAACAGAAAATTTATCGAATCTCATTGTTTCTCCCCCAATTCCCAGTACCCCGTGTCGCACACGTCGTCGACGGCTCGAGGTTAGAGCAAAACCGTCTGATTTCCAACAAGGTAATCTGCCTTTTTTAGAGTAAAAAAGTGTCTTTTCGACACCACCGCCCTTGCCAAACTTTCGATTTACTCTTTGAACGGGCCGCTGCTACACTGGGCCGGCCAAGTCAAGATCGAGAGCCTCCGAGCTAGGTTGCCAGGTGTGTTTTCTCGTCAGTGGCTACCTTCGGAGGAATCAATGGGTAAGAAAATATACGTAGGGAATTTGCCCTACACAGCGACGGAGGAAACATTAACTGAAATGTTTTCTCAGGCTGGAACTGTAGAGTCAGCCAACGTCATTATGGACCGAGATACTGGTCGGTCCAAAGGCTTCGGATTCGTCGAAATGGCGACGGACGAAGATGCAGAAGCGGCCATCTCGAAATTCAATGGTCAAGATATGGGCGGTCGTGCCCTCACCGTAAACGAAGCTCGTCCTCGTGAAGAACGTAGCGGCGGCGGCGGTGGTGGCGGACGCAGCAGCGGCGGCTTTGGCGGCGGCGGCGGACGTGGCGGCGGTGGTGGTGGTCGAGGCGACCGTTACTAGTCCGAAATTTTAGATTTTCAGATTTGAGAGAGGGGCTGCTGGCCCCTCTTTTTTATTTTCACGATTGTTTCCCCATTAAAACCAGCACTTGTTAATCCTTTCAAAAAAGGAAGATTGACGCAGTACGTCAATTCGGCTATAACCAGCCTCTCAATTAAAAAAGTTGCACGAAAAAATATTTTTGGAGGTTCCATGGGTAAGTTTGGTTATTTGGCCATTCTAATGGTGGCTTTATCTGGTGTTTTCTCGATCTCCGCTAAAGCGGAATGGGGTCAAGGCGGCGGTCCTGGTTTCGGAATGGGTGGCGGACCTGGATTTGGAATGGGCGGCGGACCTAACGTGGGTTACGGTGGTTTCGCCGGTCCTGCTTACGGCGGCTACAATAATTGGAACTCCTATTCCTATGATTATGGTTATGGCTACGGCCCTGGCGGCGGTTATAGCTACTACGATGTGAACTACGCCGGTGGCGGTAATTACTACGGCGGCCGTCCTGGTTTCGGTGCCCCCTGTTACGGTGGTCCCGGTTTCGGTGGTCCCGGTTTCGGTGGTCCTATCGCAACACCATACGGAATGCCTGGCATGCAGATGGGCTATCGCCGCGGATTCTAATTTATAAGCAACAGTCGAGTCCTGGCTCGGATACCAACGTTAGCGTTAGTTGGTGTCTGAGCCAGGATTTTTTTTGCCTACCGCGTGCTTCTGAACTCTAAACACATTCGATCAGAAATCCGATGATAACCACCCCAGTGCTTTTTACGATGCTCCCGCGCCCGCGAAATGATATGTAGCCTCGTGTTTTTTCGCAAATCACAGCAGGTAGCGACGGAGGAACGAGTAGCCCTACTGGGGCTTGCCATCTTACTTTCCACTTTCCTCAGCAGCTCCGTTCGCGCGGCTAAAATACAAATCATTTATCGGCCAAGTCATGGGGTCGAGGCCGTTCGGCTGAAACGGATCGAAAATCCGTTCCTGGAAACTCTGCTCCGGGAGTTTAGCGAAGGGCCCGATCAATTCGGGCATGTGGCGTTGGGACTCCCTGAAGGGAGCTTCGAGGTAGGGCGGATCGTTGGTTGGGAACCTTCGCTTTCGCAATTAGGACCTGACCATCCTGTCAGCCGTGGAAGTTATTCTATCGATGAATGGTTAAACGAACCTGACCGTTTTGGGACTTTCCCTGACGCTCCTGGAGAGATAGTGAACAATGAGAGCTGGGCAGCACGGGGAGAAAACGCGTTGATAGGTAGGACCATGAGCATGTCATTTGAGGTCCCCGAGGTGGTTTTGAGGATCCTCGTTGCTCGCCTCAGGGACTTTAACCAAACCCCCATCCGTCGCTTTCAGCTAATAGGAAATCCTACGAATAATTATCGTCATGACCCGAACCGTTATAATTGCGTGGGAGCGATGAAAGAGATTTTGCGCGGGACAGGAATAGATCTCCGCTTTTTTTCCGAAAGGAATTTTTTGACCGAATTCTTAAACGAGGCCAGTCATTTTGCTACTCCATGGGATAAGTGCGCCTTTTATATTGCTAAGAGCTAAAACTACGGACGTGTAGTCAGTTCGTATTACCGCTAGGATTTACTCCCGTGGTTAACGTGGCTTTGAACGGAGAGTGGGTTTTGTCCGGCGACAAATAGAACTTGGGATTTTTTGGAATTAGGTTTACGGGTTCAAGAATTCTCCGATCTCCCGGGAAATCCTTTAGGGCTTTCTGAAGCACTTGCCAACCCCGCTCAGGATCTTTGGCGCTATAGTACGACCACGCAATGTAATAGGCGCCGAGAGAAGATTTTGGATTGGCTGCCGCATACTCTTGGGCGTGGGCGCGAACCACTTCGGGAGATTCATTCCTTGCCGCGAGTAAGAAAAGTTCGGATTCGCCTCGCGAAGGATCCGTGGGATTAATCTTTTTCGAGCGCTCCATATCCGCTTCGACTTTCTGCCACGCCGGATCGTTGGGGTTTCCTCGAGCGGTGTTGGCGGCATCTATCAGATCAGCAAAGAGGAGAGTTTGTGCCGCAGGGTAGTATTGTGGGTCGAGTTCGAGCATTCGCTTGGCGACGGCCGCCGCATCTTTGGGGCTTTTCATAAAGTTCGCAAAGAGTTTGTCGGTTAAAACTTTCATGTCGCTAATGTCATTTGGATTCTGATCCCGAGTCATGTACTCCGTGATTTGGGCGCGATAGTAGAAAAG
>JBBQIT010000132.1:0-9308 GCA_038325205.1 Bdellovibrionota bacterium | reverse complement strand
GTGATGGATTCAGAGCAGCTGACAGACCATGAACTATTGCAGATCAAAAAAGCTTACACGCGTCTTGCCGAACAAGGTCGAGAAGACATGCGCGCCGGTAGAAAAGATACGGGCACTCCCGATGTTATCTTAGCCATGTTTGATAAGCGCCCTACTCCCCACGAACCAAAATCCTAAGTTATTTTAGGTGCGAGCCCGTGAGGGGAACCTTAACAGCTTGGCTTTCGACAGGACGAGGGGAAGTAGTCGCGGGACGAAGCAAAAACGAAGGTTCTATAATTCCGAACGACGGAAGGACTTTTTCATTCACTTTCGGACAGCTAGACGCGCTGGCCGCCAAAGCCAAACCACCCAACGCATTCGAAGCCGCTTTCCCGTAAGGAGCAAACTCCCCCATCGTTTGAAAAAGACCATCTGGCTGCAACGCCGAAAGCGTTTCAATTTTTAGCTTTTCTCGCCAGCTCTCTAACTGAGTCTTTTGTTTGTCGTTAAGCTTGGCTTTCTGCAAAAGCATCTCAACTCCAGCGACGCTGTAAGCAAGTGCGGGGTAGTAATAGTAAGGCGCAAGCCCGTCGGGACCTAAATGAGTTCCCGGCACACCCATGATAAGTTTTAATACCGGAGCGAATCTTTCGAAGTTTTCTAGCGACAAGATAAATTTATCGATCGCTGCACTCTTCTCTTCATCTGTTGGCTCGGCTTTAAAGTCGGCCAGATAGAAAGCCCCTGCCCTTCCCGATGCCGCTCTTGCAGGATCATTGGTCTTTGCTTCGCCTTTAATACTGATACTCAATCCGTAAGGGAGAAACATCGGGTTAAGTTTGGCGGCTTTCGCAATCTCTCGAATTCTCCTAGTAGCTTTAGCTTGGGAAACCGGGCTCGACAGGTAAGATCCAGAAAGGGCGAACAGATTAAAGATGCTGTCGCCTTGATATAAAATAATCCGCTTCTTTTCTTCAGTTGAAAATTCATCCATTTTTTCTTGGAGCGACGACAGTTGTCGATTATTCGCGTTGAACGACTTATCCAACTCTTTGGCTTCTGGAGAATGGTAATTCCAGTTTTCTAACTCTTTGTAGACGAGATTAAAAAACATACGAGCGTAGAGTGAGTTGGTCCGAAAACCTTTTTTCACTTGGGATGTCTGTACCAAAAATTCCATCGCATCGCCTAAAGTCTTTGGCTCTAACTCCGCTCCCAGATTCTGCAGTTTGTGCAGGGCATATTCGGCATCGGAAGTCGATCTTCCCGGAGGCGCTGTTTCCGGATGTATCACTTGCTCATTCCAATTTTTAAAATAGCTCTCTACTAATGTGTTGGCTTGAGCGCAGTAGGGACCCGCCTTAAGTAAAAAAAGTAGTGTCAGACTTCCAATCGCTAAAAAATCTTCGTCGTCAGGATTGGGAATCTTTTCACCTTTCGAAAGCAGCGGTTTCATTCGCCGAAAATCGTTCGGATCGATCCAGTCCTTCGCCTTATCCACGAGATCACACAAGGCTTTGCAAGTCTCGGTAGCTGTACCTTTGGTACGGTGAGTTTCATAAGCGGTGTTTAAATGAGTATCGAAAGCTCTCCTTTGTTCGGAAGAGACAAGCGCCCGCCCCTTTTCTAATTTCTCAAAGAGATCATAGCGAGCTTTGCCTTCCGCTTTTAGGATCTGGGGCACTAAGGAGGTCGGAAGTTCTTCAAGCGCATCGGCCCGAACTAGGCTGGCAAAGAGTAATAGGCTTAGTGAGACCCAAAATCGCATGCCTACGTATCGGCATTTTCAAAGCTCCTCAGGAGCAATGACGCATTTAGTTATGTCTGGCGGTTTTGTAGCTAAAAAAGGGTCGGCCCTCTGCTTAGAGAGGGCCGACGAAAGGACTGAGTTGCTTATGGCTTACAGATTCCCGACTGGTGCAGCTCGATGAGTTTAGCTACCGCTTCGCCGGGTTGCGAATAGAAAACGGAGTTCTCGCCATCCAGAGTAATGAAATTACCCTTAACTCCACAGCGGCTAGAGACCTCCGCTTCACAAAACCCAGACGAGGCTAGTTTCGAAAGGTACTCGATCCCTTCAGCTCCAGTACTAAAGAAAAACCCATTATTCCCATCAACCGTAACAAAGTTCCCCTTGGCGCCGCAGCGGCTATTGTGAGCTGGCTCGCACGCCCCCGCCTTTTGTAGGGCAATCAGCTGGTCGATACCTTCGGGTCCGGTCGAGAAGAAAAAGGAAGACTGCGCACCTACGGTAACAAAGTTGCCTTTTGCTCCACAAAGGGAGCCCGAGTAGCAGGCGCCTGCATCACCGAGTTTCGTGATGTCCGCGATCCCCTCATCGCTAGTAGAAAAAAAGAAAGATTGCTGGTTATCTAAAGTCACGAAGTTCGACTTCATCCCGCAACGGTTCGATGCCATGCTCTGGCTCGCCAATACCGCCGCCACTAAAGTTAAAAATAATTTCGATTTCATGATTTGCTTCTCCTGCTCTGACAGAGTTCATTCCCTGTTTGATTAGAGATAGAGCAAAGGGTATGCCAATCTAAATTCCCCAGAAGAAGCTTTTTTTTACAGGGAAGCTGACCGTGAGCTAAGCCAGTTGGTAGTGTTCTGAGCCAGAAGTGGACCGATTTTTTTCCTGAAACCGCTCGATGTACTGACATCGTTTGCACAACTCTTCGGTCAGTTCGTAGTTGCGAAAGCCTTGTTGGATCTTTCGAGCGCGGGGGCTTTTTAAAATTTCCTTAAGGGGAGTTTCTTGAACCTTTCCCAATGGGATGGCCGCCTCCTTATCCAGGCAACAAGGCACAACGGTGCCATCTACAAGAATTCCAAAATGAGCTGAGAGGCCATGACAAGTTCCGACGTTTCCCAACTCAGGAAGATTTAAAGCTGGCCAAACAAATTCAGTTTCTAGATGAAGCGAAAGTCTGTTTTTAATCTTGAAGCTTTTTTGTTCTCTTACGTTCCACTCGGAAGGAATTTTGATTTCAAATCTTTTTTCGATTCTCTCTAGCATATCTCGGTTATGAGTCAGCTTCCCGCGGGGATCGCTCAAATTCCATAAGCGATAGTTAATAAAAAGGTTAGGACGTTCCACGAATGCACGCTCGGTGTATTTAAAAATCCGACCCAAATATTCGGTGGCATCTTTGTCTCCAAAGTTATCGGCAAAACTATGCAAGGAAAAGTTCACTTGGCGAAAAGCGGGATGGAGTAACAGCGATTCTTCTTTTTCCCGTAATAGAACCCCATTGGTCACAAAAAAGATCTTTAACTGATGCTCGTCACAGATCTCAATGAGTTCTTCTAGCTTGGGGTGGAGGAGCGGATCCCCCATGAGGTGAAGACAAACGACTTTAGTCAGCGGAGCCACTTGTTCAATGACCGTCCGAAAGAGCTCCGGCTCCATCATTTTCTTGGTCCGAACGACCTCAGGGCAAAAGCTACACTGCAGATTGCAGATGTTCGTAATCTCGATATTTACTTTGCGGAATTGGTTCGGCACTTACGTTTGCTCCAAAAGACTATATGGCCTTGATTCTTGGGCAACACAATGCCTAAAAGCAAAAAAAAGACGGAGGTCCACCAAACCGGGACCTCCGTCAAAACGATACGGAAAAGAACGACTAATTCGAAAGTGCAGCTTTGACCTTCTCGTTGATGCTCGACCACAACCTAGGATCGATATCGATCTGGGTGTGTTGTCCACGATACTGAAAGTGAACATTCTGAGCTTCTGGAATCGAAGAGGCATGTAGCCAGGCGTCTTGATCCTGATAGTAGTTCATCCAAAGATTCGTGCTCTTTTGGATGGCCTTGTTGTCGAGATCAGTAGGCGCCTGATGACAGGCGGCTGCCCCGAAAATAAATCCGGAAGGGTCGCACTCAGGGCTAATCGGATCGACCGTGAAGATACCGTCAATCGAATGTCCCAGGCGAAGATTCTCACCCATATACATGGCTAACCAGCCGCCGTAAGAGTGGCCGATCACAAAAGTGGCTAGACTTTCTTTGGAAGAAGAAGCGAACTTTTCGACCTGTTTTCTCATATCCTCGGCATTTCCGGTCTGCTCTTTCGTGGGCTCTTCGGAAGTAATGTAAACTGCTGTTCCGTCGGGCGGCGCTTCAGAATTAAGACAGCTCACCAGGTAATGAAAATGCTGCGCCGGGAGGCGAATTCTTAAGTCTTTCAGCATGGCCGAGAATTGAGGATACATGGCCTGACTCGTGGGCGTGGGACGAGCGGAACCACAAGAAGTTCTGCCACCCATGACCATGAAAAGCACGTCAGACGCTGGGGTTGCCAGGGCGGAAATGCCCGTAAATATGACTCCGAATGCCAAAACGAAGATTATTTTTTTCATCCTCGCATTTTTATGGGGGTTTGAAGCTCTGCCAAGGGGCGGAGGGTCAGACTACCAAGTCGTAGGAAAATAGTCCTTTAGGAACTTGCCCCAAACATGGTGCCCGGTAATGAGACCTGAGAAGAAAGGATCGCAGACCCGAGCAGCGCCATCCACAATATCGAGCGGTGGTTGAAAATCATGTTCCGTCTGTTTACGCAAAGAGTCGACCATCGGATCTTCGTCAGTCACCCAACCCGTATCAACGGCGTTCATATAAATACCGTCTTGCGCGTAATCTCGCGCCGAGGTCAACGTCATCATATTAAGCGCGGCTTTCGCCATGTTGGTGTGCGGATGCTTATCGGTTTTGGTATTTCTCGAAAACTTTCCTTCCATCGCCGAGACGTTGACGATGTGTTTTTGATCGGTGCGATCTTTCATCATGAGAGGTTTCAATTTACTGCATAAAATAAAGGGAGCGATGCTGTTCACTAGTTGGACTTCAATAAGTTCCGGAGTAGCAACATCCGCTAGTTTCATTCGCCAGCTATTGATTCGCCTGAGATCGACTTGCTGCAAATCTGCATCTGTCTTTCCTTCTGGAAAGAGCTCTTGCCCCGTCAGTTTATCCTCGGGCAAAGCAACAACCTGGGAAAGTTCGGCAGGAATACGAAGGCCTATCGCTCCACCTGACGTCGATAACTCCGCCACCCAAGCTTGCGACTGTTCTCCCCGGAAATAAGCCGCTTGGCTTGAAATCTTATGGGTCAGATCTTCTTTTTGTTGCAGGAGCGGGCGAACATTTTCAGGGAGTTCCGAAAGTACCTTATTTTCATTTTCCATCAAATGCGCATAAAAGCCCGGAGGTCGCCTGACGGTTTGGGCCGCATTGTTAATTAGAATATCTAATCGCCCACAAGTCTCATTGAGGTAACTCGTAAAAGCTTCGACACTCGGAGAGTGCCGCAAATCAAGTCCGTGAATATGGATTCGATCTTTCCAGCCATCAAAATCTTGCTCACGGGCAAATCTAAGCGCGGCATCATGAGGAAAGCGTGTGGTCGCGATAACGACTCCGCCTGCGCGAAGAATCATGAGCGCCGATTGATACCCAATCTTAAGTCTTGCCCCGGTGATGACCGCGACTCGTCCTGTTAGTGGCGCCGATTGAAACCGTTTGGAGTAGTTTAGGGCCGCGCACTCTTCACACATGGAGTCGTAAAAGAAATGGACTCGGCGATACTCTTTTTTACAGATGTAACAATTCTGAGGGTTTTCGAGAAAACGATCCGTTTCGCTAGCTGCAATTTCAAGCCTGGGCGGCGGAATAAATACCGAGGAGAGTCGGGCCGTTCGGATTGAAGTGGTCGCCCTAGCCTCACGATCCTTGGCGTTTCGTGCCTGTCTTCGTTCCCGACGGCGAAGTTTTGAAAGACGGACAAATTCGATCTTATCAGGGCGAGAAACCAGGCCGGCGTTCATCAAAAGAAACTTGCGCTCTTCCTCCGAAAAGCAGCCGAGAAGCGATCTCTGCTTAACTAGGCGAGCCAAGACCTCTATGCACGTCTTAGCTTCTTCTTTTGATATTAAGTCACTCACGGCAATAAATTACTCAGCCCGAATTAAGGGCGCAACATTCAAAAAGTTTAAGTCCTTATAATTGTCCACTGCCCAACTCACGTTCCAATCCGAAGCAAATAGGATAACCGGCAATCCGTCCCTATCTACTAAGTAGCGATTGTCGTGATGTCCTCCCACGGTCCTAAGCCTTTTGGGGAGGTCTGTCGTAGGATCCTTTGCGGTGATCCAGCGGGCTTTGCTATAAGGCAACCGGTCCAACTTCATCTCGACGCTATACTCCGCTTTCAAACGATGCTGAAGCACTTCAAACTGCAAAGCTCCGACCGCACCCACAATAGGCTGGGCTTCTCCCCGATCGGGATTGAAAAAGATCTGTACCACACCCTCTTCGGTTAACTGGTCTAAGCCCTTCTTCAGCTGCTTTCGCTTCAAGGGGTCCGTAAGTACCACACCAGCAAAGAACTCGGGAGAAAATCTGGGTACGCCTTCATACTCAAGAGCTCTACCAGCGCAAAGCGTGTCGCCAATGCGATACTCACCGGTGGTATCGACTAAGCCCACGATATCCCCGGGCCAAGCCTCTTCAATAATTTCGCGCTCCTGGGCAAAGAAATGTAGTGGTCGGGCTAGTTTAAATTCCTTCTTAAGACGTCCATGCTGCGCCGCAATTCCACGGGTAAATTTCCCGGAACAGACCCTTAGAAAAGCCACCCGATCCCTATGTTTGGGGTCCATGTTCGCTTGAATCTTGAAAAATAGTCCCGAGAAGTAGGGCTCCGTGGGCTCGATAGGCCCTTCATTACTCTCCCGCGGTCCTGGAGGCGGGGCCATCGTTAAGAAAGTTTCCAGAAAGTGCTGCACTCCGAAGTTATTCATCGCACTGCCAAAAAATACAGGAGTGAGTTGTCCGGCTAAAACCCGTGCTTCGTCGTAGGGATCACCCGCCAGCTCTATTAGATCCAATTGATCTTTGAGTTCGCGTTGCAGTCTTTCCCCGTCAGTGGGATCACTAGGCGAAAGCTGCTTGGCTAGTCCGGGATCATTAACTCCATCGAAAGTAATCGGCTGAAGTTGAAATCTTGCGTTGGACTTTTCCGTCGGTTGGAACATGAGCAACGAATTCTTTTGTCGGTCAAAGACGCCCTTAAATTCGGGGCCGCTGCCAATAGGCCAACTAATGGGACACGAACGAATGCCTAATACTTTCTCTAGCTCGTCGATAAGCTCAAAAGGGTCGCGTCCTGGACGGTCCAGCTTATTGATAAACGTAAAGATCGGAAGCCCCCGCAATCGACAAACTTCAAAAAGTTTTCGTGTCTGAGGCTCCACCCCTTTGGCAGCGTCGATGAGCATGACGGCAGCGTCAACGGCTACGAGGGTTCGGTAAGTGTCTTCCGAGAAGTCTTTGTGACCAGGCGTATCCAGTAAATTGAGCTGAATGCCGCCGTACTCAAATCGCAAGACGCTCGTGCTAATGGAAATTCCGCGCTGCTTTTCGATCTCCATCCAATCGGAGGTCGTATTGCGCTGTTGCCCTTTAGCTTTCACGGCCCCTGCCAAATGGATCGCTCCGCCGTACAAAAGGAGCTTCTCGGTCAAAGTGGTTTTACCGGCGTCAGGATGCGAAATGATCGCAAACGTACGACGCCGTTTCACCTCTTTGGCTAAGAGCGGACCGAATTCTTCATTTAGAGTGCCAGACATCTTAATTATCCCTATTTCCCGGACGAGCATTTATAGCGCAAATGGACCCAATTGCCCATTTTTCCGATTAGACCCACCGTTGGGGGAAATAGGGGATCGCATCGAATTCGTGCCTACGTTGAGGAGGCCTATTGGGCGCTATGTAGCGCACAAGTTCGCCCCCTCGAAGTATCGCCTTCAAAAATGAAAGCAGGACTCGAGCGATCTGGTGAATAAATAGCCAACGAGCTTGCGCACGACGACGTAAGAGGACTCTATGCAGAATCCTTTCATGCCTGTGCAAGCGCGATCGCGGCAAAGGGTGTTCAGAATATGATAACGCGCGCATGGCGGTTTCCTTTAAAAGCATAAATAGCTTTAACCGGACGCCGCCATTTGCAGACCTGGGGCGAACGGAAAAAAGCAAAAGTTAGTTAAAATCCAAAAATATTTTTGAGCTGTTTACGAAATAAGAAGCGCTAGGAAGCTAGATCGCGGCAGATTCCGGAGACAGCCATGACGGACGTTCCGTCCGTTTTCACTACAGGATTTTTCAAAGTAGATTGTTTCAAACTGTCTCCTCTCTTCGGCAAAAGATTTACCGATTGACTTATAAATACCTGAGTTAAAAACAATTCGCAAGAGGATTAGCATGAAGGGGTCCTGAAGGGGTCAATCGACTTTCAGTACTGAAAGGAGCCATAGGGAACCTATCAGTACTGAAAGTCGACTGACCCTTTTTTACTGAAAGTCGACTGACCCTTTTTTACTTAAAATCTTGATTTACCCCACGGCCCGGCCCAATCTTCTCCCATTGTAAGATTTTTCTAAGGGGAACGATTGTCCGCTTCCGACTCCACCAAGATCAAGTACAGACCTGACATCGATGGGCTGCGAGCGTTAGCGGTCCTTTCGGTCGTCGGTTATCACACCTTCCCCGAATGGATTACGGGCGGTTTCATCGGAGTCGATGTCTTTTTCGTCATCTCCGGATTCCTCATCACTTCGCTCCTGTTAGTGGATCTCGATAAGGAGCGTTTCAGCCTCTCTCACTTTTACGAGAGACGAATAAAGAGAATTTTTCCAGCGCTGCTCTTACTGCTACTTTTCGCGGCTATCGTCGGTTGGTTCATCCTACTCCCCGATGAACTTACGCGACTGGGCCAGCATCTTTTATCTGCTTGCGGTTTTGTATCCAATTTCAAACTTTGGGGAGAGGGAGGATATTTTGATACCGCTCCCGAGAGTAAGCCTCTTCTGCATCTATGGTCGCTCGCGATTGAGGAACAATTCTACCTCTTTTGGCCCTTGGTCCTATGGTGGATGCGAAGGAAAAAAGTTAATTTCCTTAAAGCCCTTCTTCCCGCGATTGCGCTCTCATTCGTTCTCAATCTTTTCTTAACTTTTCATAGCCCTTTAGCCGCTTTTTATTCCCCCCTATCTCGGTTTTGGGAATTATCTGTTGGAGCGGCGCTGGCCCATATCGCTCTGTACCTTCCCTCTCGGAGCTTCCGGCAAAATCCTCTCAGCCCCGTCGTTGGTTTAACGTCTCTCATCGTTGGATTTTTCGTTATTCAAAAAACAAGTCCATTTCCAGGCTGGTTCGCTACACTACCTACGTTGGGCGCAGCGCTCTTGATTTCAGCGGAACCGTCACATTGGATCAACCGGCGTATGCTCTCGAACAAAATTCTCGTCGGGATTGGCCTCATC